>DASROK010000271.1:0-9084 GCA_035646915.1 Gemmatimonadaceae bacterium | reverse complement strand
TTTCGAAAGCGCGCGCTCGATGTCAGCTCCCACGAGGAGCCCGGCGGTTGTAATCGTCGGACCAAAGAGAGAATTCTCGGTGGGAATGAGAGTGAATTCCGCTCCCGTCACCTTCGCAATCTTCTCGAGAAGCTCGGGCATCAGATCCGTCATTGCCTTTCCGGTGACGACTCCGATTCGCAAACCATCGAGTCGCGGCAGATCGCCCAGGCCGTCGTCTACCCGCGTTCTGAGTGAAGTGATTGCGCCGATCCCGTTCTCGATCTGCGCGAATTCCCCGTAATGCTCGGCCGGCGGAAGAGGAACTTCAGCCAGGAGATAAAGCTCGTCTGAACCGAAGACCCACGTCTCCCCCCTCTCTTCCAGCGCACGTTTGCCCCAGCGATTTACTGTCTCGAGCAGCTCGCGCGATTTGGTCCGGCTCATTGTCTCGCCGGAGTAGAGATGTGAGAACTGTGTGAGGCCTACAGGAACCACGGCTGCTGACAATACAGCGTCGCCGAGATTCCACAGATCGGTGAGAGATTCTTCGAGAACAGGTCCGTCATTCAGGCCGGGAACAACGACCATCTGGCAGTGGAACTGAATTCCACCCTCTGCCAGGCGCGTGAGCTGGTCGACGATGTTGGGCACGCGCGGATTGTTGAGCAGCACTTTCCGGGCTTCCCAGTTTGTCGCGTGAACCGAGACATACAGCGGGGACAGACGATACTCGAGAATGCGTGCAATGTCCCGCTCTTTCACATTCGAGAGCGTTGCGAAATTCCCGTAGGTAAATGAGAGACGGTAGTCGTCGTCGCGAATGTAGAGATTTCGACGAAGCCCCTGCGGCAAGCCTTCGATGAAGCAAAACTCGCAGCGATTGGCACAGCGGCGCACGTTCGGGGGCTCGAGCGCGATCCCGATTGATTCGCCTTCGTCGCGCGCAATCTCGTAGACGATCTGTTCGCCGTCGGGCTGGCGGGCCTCGACCACGACTTCGTCTTCAGCGGAAAGGAACTCCCAGTCCAGAAAGTCCTGAAGCGGCCGCCCGTTGATCGAGACAAGCTCGGTTCCGGTGGTGATCCCAATCTCTTCGGCAATGCTTCCCGGCTCGACTCGAGCAACTCTGACCATAGCTAAAGTAATTTAGAGCTACAGACGCGGAAAGCAAGGAATTACCGATGCTTACGCCATCATACGGGAGAGTTGGCAGCGAGGGTTTCGAGCAGCTTTCGAGCCTGTTCTGCATTGAATCCACGCACTTTGGCAATGGCTTCTTCACCAGCATCCCGAACGCCCTGAACGCTTCCGAATTCCTGTATCAGCCGGCGCCTTTTGACGGGCCCGATTCCCGGCACTTTCAGGAGCTCCGACGTCACGGTGCGCATTGTCCGGCGCTTCCGATTGTACGTGATCGCAAAGCGATGCGCTTCGTCGCGAAGCTGCTGAAGCATTCTGAGAGCAGGCGAGCGTCGCGACATCCGGATGGGCTCCGCTCTACCCCAGACAAAAACTTCCTCTTCTTTCTTGGCGAGACTGATCAGGGGGCGGTCGGCGAGCTCGAGGCTGACCAGAGCCTCATGCGCAGCAGATAGCTGACCTTTGCCGCCGTCTATGACGATCAGCTCCGGAAGAGGCTTCTCATCATTCAGTCGTCTCTGGAAATACCGCGTAACGACCTCACGCATCGACGCAAAGTCGTCGCTCCCTTCCACTGTCTTGACCTTGAACTTCCGGTATTCACCGCGTTTCGCGCGGCCGTTCTCGAACCACACGCAAGCGCCGACAGTGTCCGTTCCCTGCGTTGTCGAGATGTCGAAGCAGACCATCGTCCGCGGAATTTTCTGAAGACCGAGCTCGCGGCCAAGCTCATAAACAGGGTCAGTCGCGCGAACTCCGGCGTCACCCGACGCGAGTCGAAGCTCCTCGAGCAGATGCCTGGCATTCTGCTCGGCGAGCTCTACGAGCTCCCGCCTTGGCCCCCGCTGGGGAACGTGAATGCGCGTCCCACCCAATGACTGTTCGAGAATCTCCCTGTCCTCGAAATCGAAGGGAACGAGCAGGTCGCGGGCGCGCTCCTGCATCGGCACGTAGGTGCCGGCGAGAAATACGGAGAGAACCGCTGTGTCCTTTTCCTCTTCGACATTCTCGATGAAGCGATGCTCGCGCGCGAGAAGTTTACCGCCGCGTATCCTGAGCAGCGCGACTGACGCATCGTCCCCGTCACGCGCGTACCCGACGACGTCCCGGTCACCTCCTTCGACCTCGAGCACCACAGTGGGCTCTTCCATTCGCTCGATGTGCGCGAGCGCATCTCTCATTTCAGCGGCACGCTCGAAGTCGAGAGATTCAGCAGCGATCTCCATCCGGTCGCGAATCCGCTTTCTGACCTCCTGCGGTTTTCCATCGAGAAAGAGAAGTACTTCTTCGATCATGGAGCGGTAATCTTCCGCGCTCTGGGCAAGAATGCAGGGCGCCTTGCATCGCTTGATGAAGTAGTCGAGACAGGGGCGCTCGGGCATTTCGCGCGGCATGTCGTAGTTGCACGACCGAACGGTGAAAATCCGCTTCACCACGTTGAGCGCACGCCGCATCGCACCGACGTCTGTATACGGACCAAAGTACCGCGCTCCGTCGTTCTGAAGCTGGCGTGTTACGTACACTCTCGGAAATGCTTCCTGCATCGTGACCTTGATGTACGGATACGACTTGTCGTCGCGCAGCGCGATGTTGAATCGCGGATGGTATTCCTTGATGAGATTGGCTTCGAGAATCAAGGCGTGCGCTTCCGAAGGCACCACGATCGTATCGAGGTCCCTGATCTGATTCACCAGGTGCAGAGTCTTTGGACTCTCGTAATGATCCTGGGCAAAGTAGCTGCGAACGCGGGAGCGCAGCTTTTTCGCCTTGCCTACATAAAGGATCTTTCCGTCACCTGCCTTCCACAAATACACACCGGGTCCGTCCGGGAGATGTGGAAGTTTTGCCGCTACACTCTCCGGAATACTGCGCATCTTCTAATTATACCCGGCGCCGCCTCAGGCGAGCCGTCATGTCAGTTGCTTCTTTGATTCCCAGAAGAGTGGTGATGATCAGATAGGTTGCTCCGTAAGCGACTATTACGGTGATCGCCCAGACGGATTTCGGCGCGCCAAGCAGCCCGAGCTTGATTCCCCATGCGATCGCCGCGGCAGCGATTGCTGCGACCCAGAGCTTGAGCGTATGCGAAGCAGCCACTCCTGAATGCCCGATTCGTTTCGACATCTCACGGCGGAGTAGAAAGAATTCCACCCATCCGGCGATGCCAGCCGTTGCCGTGAGACCTGCAAGTCCGAGCCTGGGATCCACACCAAGCATTTTCGGCAGATACAGTGCAGCGAAGAGCCCAAGCACGCTCGTGAGAGTCACGCGGACGATGGCGTAATAGAGCGGCGTGCGCGTATCGCGCAACGCATAGAATGCCGATGAGTAAAGCCTGCCCCACGTCGAGGCGAGTAAGCCGACAGTCGATCCTGCGATGACCTCCCAGACCCAGATGCTGTCGTTTCGAGTAAATCTTCCCGATTCGAACAGCACTGCAGACAACACATCGCCGAGCGCGAGGAAAGCAATCACGGAAGGAATGATGAAAAACGCAATCCGCTCGAGGCCGCCGTCGAGTCGGCCGCGCAGATAGCTCGCAACCTCTTCCGGTGTGCCGACAGCGCTCGACATTATCGGAAGCTCGGCCGCAGTTACCGCCATTCCAAAAAGACTCACCGGAAGTGTGTAAAGAACCTGGGCGTACGCGAGCGTTGCAACGGACCCCGTTGGAAGCCAGCTCGCGATGAACGCATCGATGAACGCACTTATCTGGACAACGCCGCGGCTTACAAATGCGGGGGTGAAATTTCGAAATACGGTGCGAACGCTCGCCGATGCCAGTCCAAGATTCAGATTGAGTCCATGAGCGAGCTTGAGCACGAGAGGAAGCTGAACACCAAACTGCAGTGCGCTTCCCACCACTGACCCCCACGAAATGATCTCCGCAAGTCGCGGCTGCGTGCTCCGCGGCCCAAACGCGATCAGAACCGCGATCATTGCGAAATTCCACACTACCGGCGCTGTGTAACTCACAAAGAAGCGCCGGTGACTGTTCAGAATTCCGAGACACCATGCGGAGAAAACCAGAAGACCTGCACCGGGAAAAAGAATCCGGGTGAGATGAACCGTGAGAGCCCGCTTGTCGCCGGTGAATCCTGGCGCGATGAGTCCAACAAGCAGTGGACTGAGCAGAACGCCTGCGAGGACGAGCACTGACGCCACGAGAGCCAGCGTGCTCAACACCGCGCCCGCCAGCCGATCGGCGTCTTCATCCTGCCTGCGTGCAATCAACCCGACGTATTCGGGAATGAATGACGCGGAAAGCACGCCTTCGCCGAACAGGTTTTGCAGCATGTTCGGGATTCTGAACGCCGCGTTGAACGCATCTGCAGCGAGCGACGTACTGAAGTAGTGCGCGAAAACTTTCTGGCGAATCAGGCCTGCAATTCTGCTCAGCAGAATGCCGGCGCCGACGAGGAACGCCGCGCCACGCGAGCGGTCAGTGCTCATGAAATTCTTTCGGCGTGTTTCCCCGCTTCTGCAAGCACCGACTGCACGAGATCATCGCCATGACGAGCGAGGAGAGGAATGATGTTGAGCGCCCTCTCCTGCGGTGATCCGGAAGGATAGAGGGATCCCCGCGCAATTGCCGCGTCACGCAGCGCCTCATTCCCGCGTCGCTTCACACTTGCGGCGAACCGGCGCTCGAGACGCTCCACCCGGTGGAGGACGCCACGCCGCATTCCTTCCAGCACGCTCGGCGCAACAAGATCTGCCCCTTCGGCTTGCGTCAACTTATCAGCGGAATCTGCGATCGCCTTTTCGAGCGCGGAGATTCGTTTGCGCAGCTCCGGGGGGAGTGACTCTCGTGCAATGCGCGATTCAACTGCGTGGGGATCCCTGAAGTCGTCAGGCGAGAGAGAATACCTGTCGAGAATCTTTTCAATCCGCGGCTCGATCACCATTCCCGACCAGCGCGGAACAACCAGCGGCTTGGGCACGCCAAGAGCATCAGCAACGGCAGCCGTCTGCGCGAAATAAGCTATTTCGGCGCCACCGCCGAGGTACGCGACTGTCGGGATGATCGCGCGCTCGATGATCGGGCGCAGCAGAACGTTGGGCCCGAGGGATCCAGGGACAGCATCGCTCAAGGTATCCGACACATCTCGCATTCGAATGCGATCGCGGCGTCCCGATTGATCTCCGAAGACGAGCGTTCTTCCCTTTACAAGCTTCACCTGCTGCGAATGTCCGGCGGCCTTGAGCTCCTTCGATCTGGAGCCTAGCGCATCCTCTATCTCCTCGCTCCGCTCGAGAGCTTTCTTGAGCAATGGAAACGCCGTCGCCCTCACGGAAGGATGCGAAGCGTCCAGAACTGCAATGCCAACTGGTTCGAGTAACTCCCTGAGAAGCGCGACATAAGCGCTGCCGAGTGTGCTGTCGCGGCGGTAGGCGCGTCTGACCGCGTCGATTACGCTGACGTTCGGCGCAGAACCGGCGGAATTCTCGAGACGCGCCAGCTGATCGTCAACATCTCCAACCGGAATTTCGGACAGCGGAGTTCCCGAAGGTGAATCACCGGAGATCTCAATTCTCTCGGCGCCGTCGGACGATGGAACAACGGTGTACGAGGCCTCGTCGAAATCGGAATCGTCAGTCGCCGCCCAGAAGATTGGCATCACGGGCCGTTTGATTTTTTTCTCGAGCTCTTTTGCCAGGGCAAGCGCGCTGTACGCTTTCCACCATGTGTAGAGCGGGCCGCCGAAGAGACCGGGCTGCTGCCCAGTCGTTACAGCCACTCCTGACTGTGCCGCCCGCTCGAGTCGTTCAGCCGCCCGCCCGCCCGCATTCAGCGCAGGTGAAATTGCGTCCAGCCAATTGGGCTCGATCAGTGCCGCGCGCGATTCGTCCGCCCGCCTTTTCCATTCGTCCGCATTGGCGGGACGCTTTGCGTACCACTTTGCGTCGCCGCCTTCAACCGCGATGCGCGCGAGAGATGATCCGACAATGGGCGTGCTGATCACGTGAACGCTCACTGCTTCACTCCGAACATTATCGCGCGCGGCGAATCCGGAGTGAGAGCATCGCCGTCGTAGTTCCCGTAAGCTGCCGCTACCTTGAAGCCTGCTGCCGTCATCATTGCCTTGAGGTCACCTGGATCGAATAGACGAACCCGCTCGGTAAATTCCTTTCCCGTACCGCGAAGGCAGATCTTTTTGATTACATATCTCCCGTCTTCCGAGATTTCCCGTCTCTGCTCGACTATCTGGCCGCCGATCTCGCGCTCGTCATAAGGAACGAGGTCATTGCGCAGGCGAGCGGTATTCAGAAAGTCCAATGCGAAACCGCCCCCTTCGCAGGTTACGCGAGAAACTTCGCGAACAACGTGAAGGTGACTCTCGTCATCGCCGAAGTATCCAAAACTCGTGAAGAGATTCACAACGAGATCGAATGCGCCATCTCGAAACGGGAGAATCCGCATGTCGCCTCTCACGAGCGCCGCTTCGACCCCTTCACGGTGTGCCAGTCGCAACAGCACTTCCGATAAATCGAGTCCGGCCGTCCACCACCGCCGGCACAGAACCTTGGAGTGCCGTCCTGCGCCGCACGCAAGGTCGAGTACGCGGCTCACGCCCTTCGACCCGATTGTACGATCTAACAGCGATACAACGCGCTCCGCCTCAGCCGCATTGCGGTGTGGATAGAGCGCGATGTACTCCTCGCCGAACCAGCGCTCGAACCACTCGGTTTTCATTTGTGGTAGGGCTCGCCGCGAAGGATCGAGCCTGCCCGATACAGCTGCTCAGCGAGAACCAGACGTGCAAGCTCGTGCGGCAGTGTCCATGGCGCGAGTGACAGCTTCATGTGTGACCGATCGAGGATCTCATCCGACAAGCCATAAGCGCCTCCGACGACAAATGCCGTGTCGCGTCCTGTGTCGCGCTCCTTCGAAAGCCACTCCGCAAACTTTTCGGACGTGAAAGATTTTCCGTGCGGGTCACACGCGACGATGCGAGAATCGCCCGCGCGATCCCGAAGCCGGTCGCCCTCCTTTCTGCGAACAACCGCCGGAGACAAGCCTGATGCGCGCTCCTCGCGCACCTCAACAACTTCGAGCGGCCAGTACCGCGCCGCCCGAGTCTCGTATTCGTCTATCGCTGCCGCCAGCCCCGCATTTCGCGGTTTGCCGACGACAGCGACAAGCAGGCGCATCAGGCGTAGATGCCACGCAGGCGGTGAACCGCGGCAACACGACTTATCGACAGCATGTATGCAGCGGTGCGCATGTTGACTTTGTGTTTTTTGGAGAGCTCCAGCACATCATGAAAGCTGTTGACCATGATGTCGCGCAGCCGCTCGTTGACGAGCTGCTCCGTCCAGAAATACCCGCCGCGATCCTGCACCCACTCGAAGTACGACACCGTCACGCCGCCGGCATTCGCAAGAATGTCTGGAATAACGAACACCCCATTCTCCTCGAGAATCGAGTCTGCCGCAGCCGTTGTAGGCCCGTTCGCACCCTCGCAGATAATCCGGGCGCGAACCTGACCTGCATTCTTTGTGGTGATCACGTTTTCCAGCGCGGCAGGAAGAAGAACATCCACATCGAGCGTGAGAAGATCTGCGCCGCTGATCACTTCACCACGATTGTAACCGTCGAGCGATCTGTTCTTCTTCACGTAAGCAGCAGCATCGTCTACATCGATTCCATTTGGATCGTAGATCGATACCGATCTGTCTCCAATCGAGACGATCTTGCATCCTTCGCGCTGAAGCAGCTGTGCCGCAACTGAGCCGACGTTGCCGAATCCCTGAACGGCGACTGTAGTTCCCTGCACCGGCATGCCGAGGTGCGCGAGCGCTTCCTTGGTCACGAACATGCATCCACGGCCAGTCGCCTCGCGACGGCCGAGCGATCCGCCCATCTCGACCGGCTTTCCGGTGACTACCGCAGTGGTGGTGTGCCCGACATGCATGGAGTAGGTATCCATGATCCACGCCATCACGCGCTCGTTGGTATTCACGTCCGGAGCGGGCACGTCCGAATCCGGACCAAGCATGGAGATGATTCCCGCGGTGTAGCGCCGGGTGAGCTTTTCGAGCTCTCCTGCGCTCATCGTGTGGGGATCACACACAACACCGCCCTTCGCTCCGCCGAAGGGAATGTTCACTACAGCGCACTTCCACGTCATCCATGCGGCAAGCGCTTTTACTTCCTCGAGCGTCACCTGCATGTCGAATCGAATACCGCCCTTGGCGGGCCCGCGCGACGTGTTGTAAAGAACCCGGTAACCGGTGTAAACCTCGACCTCACCGTTGTCCTTCAAAACGGGAATCGAGATGATTATCTGTTTTTCAGGATGCCGGAGAACTTTGTAAAGCCCAGGTTCCAGGTCGAGAAGCTCGGCCGCTCTGTCGAATCGAAGCATCATCGCTTCGAACGGGTTTTCCTCGTTGAGAAAGGTGTCCTTGTCGGGTTTTACTATTGTGTCGCTTCGTACGTGAAGATCGGTTGCCATTTGTTAAGTGTGTCAAAGACTTGCGAGGAGCTCGTCGATCGACTGAGCTCCTCTCTCTATGTGAACAGCAAGTGAAACATACCATAACGGACTCGCATCGGCAGGCCAGGAAACGCCGAGTTTCACCGAGTCTTTGAGAGTGCAGACGATGTGATCCGCAGATCTTCCAGTCTCGACAAGCTCTCCAATATCATGGGGAGTAAATGCACGATGGTCGGGAAACGCCCGCCGCGTAACGGTCGCTCCCGCCTCCTCGAGCTGAACGAAAAACGATTCCGGATTTCCGATTGCTGCAATTGCCAGAACGTTTTTTCCGGACAGCTCGCTCACGGGCAGCCGGATCTCCGGGTTGGCCTCAGAAACAATCTCAGCAGGATCGAAACGCACTACGGCGATCGGTTTGCCTGGCACTACGCTCGCAACATCCTGTGCTGCTGCAGCGACCTCCGCATCCGACGCAACTTTTCGTGTGATCACCACAAGCGGGCATCGCTTGTGG
>DASROK010000270.1:0-8401 GCA_035646915.1 Gemmatimonadaceae bacterium | reverse complement strand
GGCCGGAAGCGGCCATGGCAGCGGCGCTCGCGGTGCTGCTCCGAATGCGCGGGTGACAACGCGTGCCGACCGTGCATCTCCTGGTGACTGGGCGGGTGCAGGGGGTTGGCTTTCGCTGGTTTGTGAGAGTTGCCGGCCGACGCCTCGGATTGGCGGGCTGGGTTAGGAACCGAGAGGACGGCAGCGTGGAGCTCGCCGCGTCGGGATCTCAGGAAAAACTCGACGAGCTGAGAAAGCAGGTTCGCCGCGGACCCGATGCTGCGCAGGTGACCGATGTCGAGGATCTCGAAGCAATCGAGGGCGAGCTCGAGTTTCCGTTCGGAATGCGAAGATAGAGAAATCTGAATGCTGATTGCTGACAGTCAGAATTCAGCATTCAGCATTCGGGTAGTGTCTCGTATCCCCCTTCATTAATTTGGCATAGCCACGGCCCCCGTAGCTCAGGTGGATAGAGCAGCGGTTTCCTAAACCGTTGGCCGGGTGTTCGAGTCACCCCGGGGGCATCTCAACCTTCAATCAAAAACGATATGACGCAGCCTTTTTCCACTACCGAGCGCACCGAATCGATCATGGACTGGTTCCAGCTTCACAGCCGCGAGGCGACGTGGGCAGGGGTCGTCGTGGTGGCCCTGGCTGCCGGCGGCTGGTTCTATAACCGGTCCAAAGACCTCAAGTCTGAGCGTGCCGAAAAGGCATACTATCAGGCCCAGCGATCGGTGAATGCGGGCAACATGCCTCTCGCCGAATCGGACCTGAAGAAGATGATCGAGCGCTACGACGGCACGAATGCCTCGACTCTGGCCAGGATTCAGCTCGCGCAGATCATGTACGATCAGGGCAAATACCAGACGGGCGTCGACCAGCTGAAGGCAGTTGAGGACAAGGTCGGATCGAGCAAGGATTATGGCGCCGCCGTTCATATGGTAATGGCCGCTGGATACGAGCAGCTCAAGAACTACAACGCCGCGGCCCAGCAGTACGAGGCAGCATCCAAAGTCGCAAGGTTTGACGCGGACCGTCAGCGTCACCTGGGCCAGGCAGCGATGGCGTACCTCGAAGCCGGCAACAAGGAAAAAGCCAGGCAGATCTGGACGGACCTTGGCGCAGATTCCAAGGGCGCAGTGGCAGGTGAGGCCCGGGTTCGGCTGGGTGAGCTGATAGCAGCGCCGGCTCCCAAGTCCTGACGACACCAAGGCGACGGCAGGGATTGCGTCGCCTTCTTCTTGCTGTGAAACAACAACGTATAATATATGTTATGTAAACTATGGCCGGTGGATAAATGTGGAGAACCGAACTGAGTCCTCCCCGATGGTTCTTTTAACAGATTGATTTCCTGGCAGTTAGACCGTTTTCCCTCGAAACTTTCGCAGCGTACCGGTAAAATGCTGGTGGGAGCTCCGTTCACGAGAAGCTCAGTGTCGCCTATCGCGACAGCGCTAAGGCTGAAAATCCCTCAATTGACCCACAAAAACGATCTCGGCCGGGCCTTTGAGCGACGGCAGCCAGGCAGATCCTTCCTTGCGGACCGTGACTTCCAGCTGGCGACCAGACCGAGTCTCGAGCCTGACCGGCGATTTCGCCCTGCCCCATTCGACAAGCAAAATTCCGGTTGCAACGGCGCCTGTGCCGCACGCCAGAGTCTCTCCTTCGACACCTCGCTCGTACGTCCGGATAGTCCATCCATCCGCCGATGAGGTCACAAAGTTGATGTTTGCGCCATCGTGCAAAGAGCGGTCACGGCGAACCTTCGATCCTCGACCCAGGATGTCGGCGGTTGATACATCATCGTCGACAATCACGATGTGAGGCACTCCCGCCCGCGCGAATCCCATCAGCTGCTCGCGCTCGAGCTTCGGAATCTCCGGAACCTCGAGTCTAACCTCGGTCACCGGAGCCAGATCGATCTCCGGCAACCCATCGGCCATTCTGGCGCGAATGGCCCCGGCATCGGTGTGGATCCATGTTTCCTTGATCGCTCCGATCCCCAGCTCTTTTGCCAGGCGAAGTGAACAAAGTGTCGCGTTCCCGCACAGCTCACCAAGTGAACCGTCGCTGTTGTAGTACCGAATGGAAAAGCTGTCCGGAGATCCGCGCTCCATGAACACAACGCCATCGGCGCCTACTCCTGTGCCGCGCGCGCAGATCGCCTGAATCGCCTCGGCGTCTTCGAGCTTTCCCGCAGGCCCGTCTTTCAGATCGAAGAACACGAAATCGTTCCCCGACCCGCTCATCTTGTAGAAGGTGCGGCCGGCCGCCATCAGACTCTGCCTCGAATTCCCCACCATCGAAGCCGCCACACCATCCAGACCGCCTCGCGGACGATCTTCTTGGACATTTTGCTCGTGCCTTCACTGCGATCGACGAAGACAATCGGAATTTCTACGATGCGAAATCCTTTCTTCCACGCGCGGAAGGTCATCTCGATCTGGAACGCATATCCATTCGAACGTACATCATCGAGATCGATCGCCTCCAGGACCCGGCGGCGAAAGCACTTGAAGCCGCCTGTCGCGTCGAAAACCTGCAAGCCCGTGACATTGCGCGCGTAGATATTGGCCGAATAGCTCAGAAAGAGCCGGCTCATCGGCCAGTTCACCACATTAATCTGCCCGTTCTGATACCGTGAGCCGAGTACGAGATCAGCGTTCTTAATCGCCTCGAGGAATTTTGGAATGCGATCCGGATTGTGCGAGAAATCCGCATCCATCTCGAATATGAAATCGTAATCGCGCTTGAGAGCCCACTTGAAGCCGGCAACGTAAGCTGTTCCCAGGCCGAGTTTTCCCTCGCGATGCAATGCATGAATGCGAGGGTTCTCCGCAGCCATTGCGTCGACAATCGCGCCCGTTCCATCCGGCGACCCGTCATCGACAATGAGCACATCGAGATTCTCATTCTGCCCGAGAACTGCAGGAATGATCCGCGTGATGTTCTCGCGCTCATTGTACGTTGGAATTATTACCAGCGAACGCTCAGGCAATCGCTCTTCTCTCCCGGTAAACGCCGGCTCCGATCATCATCGCAGTAAGGACAAGAGCAATAATAGTGATGACCTTGCCCTGCTCGTAGGCTGGATCATCGAAACTGAGCTCCACTTTTCTCCCGCCGTTCGGCAATTGCACGCCAATCAGAGTGTAGTCCGCGCGTCCAGTCGGCGCGGGCTGGCCGTCAACTTTTGCTGTCCATCCCGGGAAATAGTTCTCTGAGACCAGCATCGCTGAGCCAGGCGGAGCGGGTCGCGAAAGCTCGAGTGATATTTTCCCCGGCTCGTACTTTGACACTGTCACGTCGATACCGGTTGGCAACGGGAGTACAGCCAGGCTGTCCGCGGCGGAGACGTTCGCATCTTCCGCGAACAGCGCTGCGCGAGTGATGTCGAAGCTGCTGTTCAGGAGAGTCGCCCCAACCCGCGAATCGTCAGCCTTAACGATTACCGGAGCCACCCACGCGAGCGGATTCGCTCCCGGAAGACGATATAGATAGACCTTTGTCCCTGCATTGTCTGTGACTGGGCCAATGACCCACTGCGCTCCGGGAAAGTACTGTCCAACATCAGCAGTGTTCGTGAGCAGATAACGAACGTTGTACAGCTGCCACATCTTGGGGTTGAAGATCTGCTGAAATCCCTGGTCCTTCTCGAGGACGTCGTTGTATCTGCCGAGCTGGTTTCCGTGATAGCCGAGCACCGAGCGCACGCGATGAACCATCAGCCCATCGCCCTCGAGATTCACATCGCGTCCGATTACCTGCTCGAGCTCGATCGTGAGAACGCGTGACGGCTCGCGGTCAGCCTTGATCTTTTCAATTGCTGCATCGGTCTTGTAGGTGATTGTCGCCGGCGGCGAGAAAATCCAGTAATGCCGCATGATCGTCCACGAATCGATGACAGCAAGAAGTGCCAGTGCCCATCCTGCTGCTTTCAGAGGGAGCTTCGCTCGCTTGTACAGGATGACAACGATTGCCGCCAGAAGAACGAACGCGAATGATCGCCACGCACCAATGACCACTGCACCCGCATTGGCAATCACCATGTCCAGCATTTCCTCGGATGCGAAGGCGCGCGCAAAATCAGTGAGCACGCCGAACGAACCAAGCACTCCGATGAATGCTGCAATGCCGATCCACGCTACTGCGTACTTGACTCCAACCTGCCGCATCAGAACGCGTTCCAGACCGGCGGCGGAAAGAATGGCGAGCGCCATGGTTCCCACAAAAAACACCGTTGCGGGGGCGCGGAAGTATTTCGTGCCGGGAATGATTGCGTACGGGATGTGATAGAACGGAGTGTGCCCGCCCAATGCCCAGAGAAGAGCGATTACGAGCGTGACCATCCAGAAAATCAGGAATCCCTTGCGCGAATCCTTGCGAAGTCCAACGAACGCGGCCGCGGCGAGCATGAGCAGCACCACGCCGGCGTAGTCGCTGTGAAGGTGGATTGCGTTCTCTCCCCAGTAAGCGTCGATCATCCCGGCGAACTGCGGGAGATACGCATCGAACAATTCCTTTGCCGGCCACGCGTACGAGACCGCAGTTGCGTAATCAGCGAGACCGCCTGCGCGGGGCGACCACGCCACGTATTCGCGAACAGGCAGATACTGAATCGCGCCCATCGCGCCGCCGATCGCAACAGAAATGAGAGCGAGCCCCATTCTGCCGAACACTGTTTTTACGGGCGCCTCACGCTTTCTGAGCTCCGACACTGCGAGATGCAGAGTGAACGCTGCGCTTGCGAGAAGCAGATATTGAAGCAGCTGTGGATGCGGGCTCAGCACCGCGAGTCCAATCGTGAGAGCAAGCACACCCCAGCTCCACGCTTTTCCGCGGCGCATACCAAGCGTCAGCATCCACAGTGCAAGCGGAAAGAGCGCGCTTACTGAAAGCTTTCCGTCATGCCCGGGCGACACGAGCGAAGCGAGCTGCCCGCTCATCATGTACGCTGTGCCGGCAAAGAGCGCGGAGTAAAAACCGAATCCGCTCGACCGCACGAACTTGTACGTAAAGAATCCAGCGAGAAACAGGTGCAGAATGAACGACCATGTCATTGCAGCATCGGTCGGCATCAGCATCCGCATTATGAAAGTCGGATAGAAAATGTCGCCGTGCATTGCGGCGATGTACGGCATGCCGCCGAAGAGATAGGGATTCCATTGCGCAAATCCGCCGGTCTCGCGAAGCATCGCTGCCCCGAATTCACGGAACGCATACCCGGCAACGAACTGGTCGCTGTTGGGCCCCGCGAGAAATTTTCCGGCGATTGCTGGATAGCCGAGCGAGAGCGCTGACAGCGCGTAAAGAAGGGCCGCCCAAAGCCCTGGTCGCCGCGGGCCGGCGGCCGTTACATCCTCGCGGGTCACAGGAGGAATCACCCGAACCGGAGATTCGACGGGCATGGGCTCTCCCGGAATCGTCGCGTCGATGTTCATCCTCATCCGCTCGACGGTATCCGTTTCCCAGGCCGCTCTGTCGCGTTCTTTGTTCTCTTCAGTTCCGTCGGTCATTCTGGTCCCTGGTGCGCTTTCCCAGCGCCATATAAGCAAGACCGGGAAGAAGCTCGGTGAAGGTCAGCCAGATGCGCGAAGTCACCGCTACTGCAAGCGCATCCGCCTGGCCGGAGAGACCGAACCTCAGCATCCCGGTCACGATCGCGCTCTCGCGCACAACGGCTCCGCCGGGCGCGAACAGCGCGAGAAATCCGATTATGTAGGACGCGGCATAAACTGCGATGTACGAACTTGTTGCGCCAGAAGCAGATCCGAGCGTTCCTCTGACAAAAAACTGGAACGCTATGCCGTATGTGATCCAGGACACCACCGAGCTCACAATGCACATCCACACGACCGACGAAGGAAGCCTCGGCAGCACTATTTCCTTTCCGGTCAGCGATGAGGCCAGTCGCCCCAGTCGCGGAAGCGCTGCAGGGAGAATCGCCAGAACGCCGATGATCACGACTGCCGCCGTGATTGCAATCGAAGGATGATCTACCGCCTGCGCGCCCGTCACGAACACCACGCCGATTCCCGCCGCGATTGTGACCAGCTGCATGAGCACTGAAGATCCCGCGGCGATTGCCGGAGAGACGTTGTTCTTTCTCGCCATCATAGTCATCGCCGCTATCGACCAGATCTTGCCCGGGATGTACTTGCCAAGATTGGAAACGAACCAGATGCGGACTGCGTCGGAAAACCCGAGCGTCTGACCCGACGACATGATCACCCTTCTCCATGTCTCGTTCAGAAGCGCGTACGTCGCGAATACAATCAAAGTCGCGAGAGTTATCCATCCCCATCGCGGATGAATGGACTGAAGCCTCTGGCCTGCTTCATTCCATTGTCCGCGAAGAGCGGCAATGGCGTACCAGACGATAGCCACTGCGAGCAGCCATTGGACAGCGATGAATATCTTACGCCGAGCGCCTGGCAATCGCTTTCCTGTAGATGTCCGAATACCTGGCGGCCGCGTTCCCGGGAGAAAATTTCTCGAGTGCGACCGCACGTCCCGCACGCGCCATTTTCAGCGCACGCGCGGGGTCTTCGAGAACGCGATCGAGAGCGGCTGCAAGCTCCGCAGTCTCACCGGGTATAACGAGAATTCCGGTTCTTTCGTGTTCGATCACGTCGGTGAGTCCGCCTGAGCGAAACGCGATCACCGGAGTTTCACAAAGCAGAGCCTCTGCAGCGACGAGCCCAAGCCCTTCGTCGATCGAAGGCACCACCACCGCGGTCGCGCTTTGATAGAATTTCACGAGCTCTGGCTGCTTGAGCTGCCCGTGCCAGACAACGCGATCGCTCACTCCAAGCTGAGATGCAAGCAGCTTGAGATCGGCCGCATTCGCGCCTTCGCCCACTACGTCGAGCATCGCAATGCCACGCATCGATGCAAATGCGCGGAGTAAAGGATCGAGCCCTTTCTGGCGGTTGAGCCGTCCCGCAAATAGAAACCGATTTGAATGATGGTCTCCGCGTGGCTCGAACTTCTCAGTCGCGACTGGCATCGGCGCAACATCGATGTCGATCCCATCGGCGATTGTCGAAGCCTCTGACGCAAGCCATGAAGAGACTGCAGTAATTGCCGAAGATCTTCTGAGAACCGACTTGAACACGCTCCTGCTCGCTTTGACCTGCTTCGCAAGCCGCACATCGGTTCCATGCAGCGTTGTAACCAGCGCACGCCCGGTCATCGATGCGAGCGTCATTCCTGCTACGCCGCTTGGGAACCACCAGTGAGCGTGAATTACATCGGGCTTGAAAGATCGTCGTTCCCAGGCCGAGCGAATCAGCTCCGAGCCTATGAAGCTGGTCAACGCGATCTTCGCGCTGAATGAGGCAGCAACGTCCTGGGCCATGTTGCCCGAGTACGCGAGCGTCTCCATCGACCGCGGCGCGTATCTGAACCGCTCAACATGAATTCCCTCGATTTCTTCCCGCGGTGCGAGATCACGCGCGGCGGGTGCGATCACTCTCACGTCCGTGCCAGTTTCCTTCAGCGCGACAGCCAGCCTCAGGAGAAATGAGCCCGGCGCGTCCCCGATGAATCTCGGGAACGAGTGAGTGAGAAAAAGGACTTTCACGTTTCAGGGCTCGAGGAGCGAATCCTTCCCGTGCGCGAGCTCCTCAATTCTGGCTCTCAATTCTCGCGTCTCAGCACGTTGTGCTGCAACGAGCTCACCGATGAATCCGGTCGAAAAGAATACGCTGCCGAGAATGAGCGAAGTCTGAATGACCGTCCACACTGCGCGGATGCCTTCACCGGTAACTGCCAGCCATATCAGCGCACTGATCCCGGCAATGACACCGATCACGAAAAGCATTGCGCCAAGCATTCCGAAAAGAAGGAGCGGCTTCTTTGCGAAGCGCAGCTCGAACCACACCGCGATCATGTCGATCACGCCAACAGGTATTCGTCCAATGCCGAACTTCGACTTCCCTGCGTGGCGCGGATACAGCGGAACGGGAACTTCTGTCACGCTGAAACCCTGTGCCGCCGCCATCACGATCATGTAGCGATGCCAGTCCGGGCGCGCCGGAATAGCGTCCATCACTTCCCTTCTGTACGCTTTCACAGAATTGAGATCGCGAACAGGAACATTGAAAAGCGAGCGGCTCAATCGATTGTAGACTCCTGACACAAACGCTTTCTCGTATTCACCCTGTTTGTACCCAGTAACCATGTCGCTCTCGCCAGCAATGATCGGAGCGACCAGGCGCGGAATATCTTCCGGCTTGTACTGAAGGTCCGCGGGGTAGAACACCAGAATCGCGCCTGAAGAATTCAGGTATCCCGTACGCAATGATTCGGCTATTCCGCGACGCGCGCGATGTCTCACCGCTCTCAGAAACGGATACTGCCGTACAAGCTTCTCGAGGACTTCCCATGTATCGTCGATCGAGCCATCGTCGACGAC
>DASROK010000269.1:0-5341 GCA_035646915.1 Gemmatimonadaceae bacterium | reverse complement strand
GCTCAATGCGAATGCAAGACGTTTCATCTGTACTTCTCCTTATTGATCAGGGGAGTCGTCGCTGTCCTTCTTCGACTTCCCTTTTTTGGATTTCTCGTTGCCACGTTTCGGCGAATCCTCGCCGAAGATGACCTTGCCGTTGACCGGCCGGTTGCGGACAGCGGTGACGCAGTCGGTCGGAGCCGGCTGCTGGTTCGCGGGAACACCCTCGATCCAGATCCGGCACATTCCAGCAGGCGGCCGATAAGCCGGGGGAACCGTCGACGGCTGCTGGCGCTTTGGGAGCCCCGGAAAATGCGGCAGCCCCTGCGGGAGCTGCGCGTTCGCCGGACTCCCCGCCGCGAGAAACCCCGCGGCGAGGAGAGCGAACCCCCATCTATTGATCTTCCCCGCGATGCCACGCGAGAACGAAAGGATTATCATGGCATCGTGGTTTTGCAGGTGGGGTGCCAACTGTCGCATGGTGACGTAACTCGTTGTGTAGTCAAGACTTACGGTAGCAGTCGATCGCCCGGAAAGCAGCACAGTGTCCTCCTGAACGGACACTTCTATTCCACTATTGGACGCTATGGAACCTTCTAGCGTTCACGCCTTTCGATCAGGCCTACTATCTCGCCCGGTTTGGCGTGACGGTGAAGCCTCGATTTTTCGAAAACCGGCGCGCCGTCAACTGCCACCTCGAAGCGCCCGCCGCGCGATGGGATCAGCTCGATCTCCGCGGCCGGCCACCTGTCTCTGAGCTCAGCCGCCAAACTGGCGGCTCGGGGCTCATAGTTTCAAAGCGTGCAGTATTCGATCGTGATTTTCATATGCTAGATGTAACGCATGCTGATTAGACGCGGAAGAATTCGATTTCGCCCCGCCGGCTCCTCTTCATTAGATGTCGCTTTCAAAGGAGGAAGTCGTGCGACACCAATCCGGCTTTACCGTCATCGAGTCCACCATCGTAATTGCCCTGATCGCTGCGTTGACTGCGATTACCGTTCCGCGCGCTATCCAGTTCATCGACGGCATCGAAGTTCGCGGAGCCGTCACCGAGATCGAATCCATGTTCTCGCTCGCTCGGCACACTGCAATCGCGCGCGGCTCGCAGATCGCTCTCGACATCGACATACCGGCTCGCTCCATGTCGATCCGGTCGGGAACCGAGGTGCTGCGAACGCGTGAGGTCGGCGCAGCGCATGGGGTAAACCTGTCGGCAAATCGAACGAGCATTACATACTCGCCAATCGGCGTTGGTTACGGTGCAGCGAACTTTTCTCTGGTGGTTTCGCGAAATCGGGTCGTCGATACAGTCGTAGTCTCGCGGCTGGGACGAGTGCGGCATTGACCGCTAGGCAGGTGCAACAGACCCGAAGTCAAAACCCGGAACCGAAATCCTGGGAATAGGTTCGCCAATCACCCGCTCGATGGCGCGCACCATTGCGATCTCGTCGGGCGCCATGAACGTGAATGCATCGCCTGTGGATGCTGCGCGGCCTGTACGTCCGATTCGGTGAACGTAGTCTTCAGCCTGCTGCGGGACGTCGTAGTTGATCACATGACTGATACCCGATACATCCAGTCCGCGCTGCGCGATGTCAGTCGCAACCAGCACGCGCACTTTTCCCTTCTTGAAATCCTCGAGCGCGCGCGTTCTCTCGCCCTGGGATTTATCGGCATGCATCGCGGTGGCGCTGATTCCCCTGGATGTAAGATGCCGCACCACCTTGTCGGCGCCGTGCTTGGTGCGCGAGAAGATCAGCACCGAATCCATTTCTTCTCTTTTCAGAAGTTCCGCCAGGAGCTCGGTCTTCTTGTCGCGCGGAACCGGATACACCGCGTGTGTAACGGTGCTTGCCGCCGATGAGCGTCTCCCAACCTGCACCACAACTGGCTTGCGCAAATATTTCCGCGCGAGTGCTTCAACTTCGGGCGGCATCGTTGCACTGAAGAGAAGTGTCTGCCGGAAACGCGGTACGTCGGCAACGATTCTATTCAGCTGCGGCGCAAATCCCATGTCGAGCATCCTGTCGGCTTCATCGAGCACCAGAACTTCGAGCTCGTCGAAAACGACGTTCTGCCTTTCCATGTGATCGAGCAGCCGCCCCGGAGTGGCGACAATTACATCGACCCCTTTTCGCAGAAGCTTGCTCTGGGGCTCGACCGGAACTCCTCCATAGATCGACGCCACGCGAAGAGTCGTATGCCTGCCGTACTTCCTGAAGCTTTCGTCAACCTGAACGCAAAGCTCACGCGTCGGCGTCAATACAAGCACGCGAACGCGATGCGAGCCCGCCACGTGGCCATATCCTTCCTCGAGCAATCGCTCGATGATCGGCAGTGTGAAGCCGGCAGTCTTTCCCGTTCCCGTCTGGGCAAGCCCGATTAGATCGCGCCCCTCGAGAGCAACCGGAATTGCCTGCTGCTGAATCGGTGTCGGGCTCGAGTATCCCGCATCCTGCACTGCCTGCAATAATTCGGGCCGCAGGCCAAGATCGGTGAATCCGATCAGTGACTGATCAGAGGGTTTTTCCCCAGGCTCTTTCGCTTCGATTTTCGGTTTCTTCATGCGTAGTCAGAAATATAGACCTGCCCGCTCAGGAAACCCGTAATTGCACCGTTCAGAATCTCCGGCGCTTCGTCGAAGAGCACATGACCGGCACCCTCCACGATGATCGCAGGCTTGCCTCGATATCGCTCTGAATCGGCAGCAGGAGAGAGTACATCCTCGCTACCGAAAACCGTCATGGCCGGTATCGAAACCATCGGGAAAGGTCTCTCCCAGTCGAATTCATGGAGGATGTATCGCAGCGATCTCACAAAACCCGGCAGTCTTGTCGGTGCATAAAACTCTTCGACGTCGAGATTCGACGGCTTCCTGATGGATCCGTAGACAACCGAGAGCATGGCTCGAATCAGCAGACGCGATGCAAGATGCTCGAGGAGCGGAAGAGCAAATCGCGGCGTGATCAGCCGGAAGAACTGCATGCCGGGAACTCCCGCAAATCCCACTGGTGCTGCAAGAACGAGTGATGAGATGCGTTCAGGTTCGGCGGCGGCGAGCTCAGCGGCGATCGCCGCTCCCATCGAATGACCGATCATGTGCGTTCGATCGAGGCCGAGAGCATCGACTATTTCCGCGAGGTGGTCACGCATCGCGTCATTGGTGTACTCATGCTCGTCGTCAGGCTTGTCCGAGAGTCCGTGACCCTTGAGCTCTACCGCCATTGCGTGAAAGCCCGACGACGCAAGGTGCGGCAGAATGTCGTGAAAGATCCACGCACCGCATCCCCAGCCAGGCACGAGCACGACCGGATTTGAATTCTCACGACCAGCTTCAACAACGCGCACGCGCAGGCCTGAGCTGAGCGTGATGAACCGCGCGCTTACATCATCGAAGCCTGAGGGGTATAGCGAATTAAATGACCTTGACCTCGCGGCCCAGCAGCTTGCCGATCAGCCCGATGCGGAAAGTTACATCTGCCCATGCAGCGCCTGTTGCTTTTGCGCCCGCCGCTGCCGAAAGATCTTCCAGCGGAAACATCGGCCACACATTCGGGTTGGCCGTGGTGGGAACGCTCATTCCCTTATGCGGGTGCCACACACCGCTGCGATCACGATCGTCCTCGAACCGCTCGTACATCTTCATCCAGTTTTCATTGCGGCGCAGGAATCCGAGACGCGCCATCGTCTCCAGCCAGTAGAGTGCAAACGGAACATCGTTCTCGACCGCGTTCCTGTGGGGCAGTCTGTCGCCAAGGATGTAGTGTGGCTGCTCGACCATTTTTTTCCCGATGAGCTGCACAGAATCCTGCCGCGGATGCGCCTGAGAGATGTACGCGTAAATTCGCTCCGTCTCCGAATAGTTTTCCTGCCGAAAGATTGGCATGTGCGCGAGCATCGTCAGCGCATGAAAGGTCGGAGGAGAAACTTCCGGCGCGAGCACGTGAACATTTCCAACTCGCTTCCATGGTTTTTCCGCCAGCGGTGAATTCAGGTACGCATCGATGCGCTCGATGATTCTGCGCGCGGCTCCACGAAGTCGTGGGTCAGCTTCATATCCCGCCTGCGCCAGCGCCGATGCTGCTGCTTCCCGCAGCTGAAGACGCCCGCGTCGAATGGAGTCTTCATCTTTCGCTTTTGCACCGAGCTCGTACAGATATGCGGGATCATTGTCTTCAGCGAGCAGCCGGAACAACGCGCGTCGCGCGTGTGAGAGAGGAGGTGACTCACGATCCCACCCGTACTCCAGAAGCCGCCGAACTGCGGTAATGGTTCCAGCACCCGCGATGTCAGCTCCCTGTTTAGGGACAGTGAGCATCGACGCGTTCCAGATTCCATCCACGTTCTGGGTGAGTGCGAGCCTGAGCGCAGGACGATGAGCATATGGAAGCCATGCCATTTCGCGAATCGCCGAGTCCGCTCCGCGCGAAATTTCTGTAACTGAACGGTACTTTATCGGACCCGAGGCATTATCGAGAATCCAGCCTAGCGGGTACGTGATCGATTCACCCGTCCCTGGCGGGGGTGGAAGCGTGATATCGGTAGCTGAGCTTGGGACAGTCACATCGCGCTCGAAGGATTTCGGTGGAAAAAACGGGGACATGCCAAGGGTGGCAGGCAGGTGGCCCTTTAGTGGCGCGTAAGAATAGCACTTTTTGTTCTTGGCGGTAGGGGAGGAGAGGTAAGTTCTTGTATGAGAAAGGGTTACAGAATGCTGAATACTGAATGCTGACAAACCGCCTTTCTAGTCAGCATTCAGTATTCAGCATTCCAGTTGTCAGCATTCAGCATTCTGTCGAGGACCTGCGTATGAACATGTGTTAACCGTGCAGTTCTCTACAGTTTACTTGGGAGTTGGGATGAGCTGGATCAAAATGGCTGTTGCCGGCATTGCGCTCTGCGCAGGCGCATCGGTCGCAAGCGCACAGGGCACTCCCCCGGCGAACGCGCCGCAGGGACAGGCTGGGCCGCGTGAAGGCGGACGCGGACGCGGAATGCAGATGCTGTTCGAGGGCATCACGCTTACTGAAGCCCAGCAGAAACAGGTGCAGGAAGTCAGCGAGAAGTATCGCGGCCAGATGCGCGAGCTGATGCCGAATGGATTTCAGGGCGGACCACCCGATGATGCTACGCGTGCAAAGATGGACGCTCTCCGCACGAAGCAGAATGCGGACATCCGCGCGATTCTGACCGCTGATCAGCAGACGATCTTCGACAAGAACGTCGCCGATGCAAAGAAGCGTCGCGAGCAGATGGGCAATCGTCCGCCTGGCGGACGCGGCCGCTAACTAAAGGATTCAGCTCTCGGGATCGAGAGCGCTTTCTGTGTAGCGACTTCCCGGGTTCCAGAGTATCC
>DASROK010000268.1:0-5207 GCA_035646915.1 Gemmatimonadaceae bacterium | reverse complement strand
GTGCGTTACGCGACGTGCTCGGCTGACAAGGCCCGCCGGCTGCTCGACTACAAGACGACGGTCTCGCTGCGCGACGGGCTGCAGAGCATCATCGACTGGATTTCGGCGCACGGCACCAAGCCTTTCGCGTACCACCTGCCGATCGAGATCGAATCCCCACTCGTGCCGGAGACGTGGACGGCGCGGCTCCTCTGAGGAGCGCACAGGGTTCGGGGAGACTCCGCATCGGAATGCTTGGCCTGTACGGCATGACGATGCCCAAACTTCACTTCACTGGATTCGAGACAGGCTTCGGCGAGATTGCGCCGAGGCTGGCGGCAATGGGCCATGAAGTGGTGATGTACTGTCGCAGCGGTTCTTTCCCCGAAGAGATGCGCGTCCCCGAATACAAGGGTGTGCGTCTCATCTACGTTCCATCGCCCGGCGGAAAGAACTTCTCCGGCGTCATCTCGACGTTCTTCGCCGTTGTTCACGCCATCGCGACCGGGCGATACGACATTTTCTTTTTCGTGAACGTCGGGATGGGACATCATGCGGCGCTCGCGCGCTTGTTCGGAAAGAAAGTCGTGATGAACGTGAACGGACTCGACTGGACCCGGGCGAAGTGGGGCCCCGTTGCGCGCTTCTATTTTTTATCGGCGGCGCGGTCAGCGGTGAGGTTCTGCACTGAGCTGGTCACTGATGCGTGGGCGATGCAGGATTTTTATCGCGAGCGGTTCTCGAAGGAAACGACGATGATCGCGTATGGCGCGTATGTCGAATCCTCAGCGAATCCTGAGCTGATCAAGCAGTTCGGTGTCGGGCGCGATCAATATTATCTGATTGCGAGCAGGCTCATACCGGAGAATCATGCTGACCTCATCACCGAGGCATTTCTCAAATCAGGCTCGAAGCGCAAGCTGGTGATTGCTGGCGGGGCGAACTACGACAGTCCATTTCATCAGAAGCTGCGCTCGATGGTTGGCGAGAACGTGATTCTCACCGGTCACATCGATGATCAGGAAGTAATTCGCGAGCTGCACTGCAATTGTTTTGCGTATCTTCACGGCCATTCTGTGGGAGGGACCAACCCGTCGCTGCTCAAGGCCATGGGATATGGAAACTGTATTCTCGCGCTCGATACAGTATTCAACCGTGAAGTTCTTGCTGACGGTGGGATATTCTTTCCCAGAAACGTTGACGTTCTTGCGAATGAAATCCGCTCGATCGAAACTGATCCCGTGAGAATTGCGAAGTTGAGAGCAACGGGACCGCAACGTATTCGCGAGAACTACACGTGGGAAAAGATCGCGTCGCAGTACGATGACCTTTTCCGCGAGGTCGCAGCTCGTTGATGTCCTTGACCGGTACCCGGTACCGCTTCTCGAGCTCAGGGAGGCCATAGGATGGCGCGGACCTGGCCGGTTACCGGAAAGAAGCAGGCGATGTTCGCGATGTTCGATGCGCTTGCGGGCCCGATGTCATCGGTGTTTCTGCGCGAGAACCACGACGGGCTCCAACCGGTGCAAAAGATTCTCGTGCTCGAGCTGTGGCACATGGGCGATGTGGTGCTCACGACTTCCGTGCTTCAGTCACTTCGCTCGATGTACCCCGAGGCAAGCATCACTCTGCTCGCGAAAGCCCATGCGTGCGAGATTCTTGCATCGAGCGATCTCGTAGATCAGATCGTCACATTCGATTTTCCGTGGACGGCAACCAGCGACAAATACGATCCGTCCCGTTACGACAAGATTGCCATTCGCGAGCTGGTGAGGCGTCTCAGGAACGAACAATTCGATCTCTGTCTCGACTGCCGAATGGATCTCAGGAGCAATGTGCTCACGCGATCAATTGGCGCCAAGCGAAGAATTGGCTACGACTTCGGAGGCGGAGGATTCCTTCTGACCGATGCGCTCGAAGCTCCTGCAGCAGATCAGCACAAGGTCGACGACTGGATGGCTCTCCTGGAGCCGCTTCGCTCGAGCGCGCCGGGAAAGATCGACGAAGTGCCCGACCCGGTCTTGAGCGTGACCGACAGCGAGCGGGACGATGCGCGGAAACTTCTCGAGTCCTATGAGATCGGAGCGGAGGATCTCGTTGTCGGGATTCATCCAGGCGGAAGCCATGCCGCGAAACGGTGGTCAGTCGATAACTTCTCCCAGGTTGGGCGCGCGTTGGCAGAACGTCACGGTGCAAAGCTCATTGTGTTTGTGGATCCTGAAGGAAGCGGAAGCGACATGCAGCTTGGGCAGAATGCCGCGTTCGTGCGAACGTCGATTCGGGAGATGATGGCTCTTTTTACGCAGTGCGATCTTGTCGTGTCCAATGACAGCGGCCCAATGCACATGGCCGCCGCGCTCGGCACCCCGGTGGTCGCGGTGTTCAGAACAGGGAATCCGAAGGCGTATGGTCCGCGCGGACTCAATAGCGTGGCAGTTGGGAGCGGCGCTCCCTGGGGCTCGACGAGTGAAGTTGCAGTCGAAGATGTAATCGAGGCAGCCGAAGGCACTCTCGCTGCGCGGAGCAAGGCGTGACCGTTCCGCCAATCCGCGACAGAAAGTCGATAGCACGCAACACGATTCTCAATTTTGGCGGGCTCAGCTTCCCGCTGCTCGTCGGCGTCGCGGTGATGCCGATCATCACACACAACCTGGGCGCCGCACGATTTGGCCTGCTCGGCCTGACGCTCGCGCTTCTCGAGTACTCTGGACTTTTCGATCTTGGCCTTGGACGCGCGACAACCAAGCACGTTGCAGAGAAGCTTGCGATGGGTGACGACGAGGTGTCACACCTCGTTGTAGTGTCGATTGTAAGCCAGTTCGCCTTTGGAGCGGTTGGCGGCGTTGTATTCGCTCTGGCCGCACCGCTGCTCGCGAATTACGTGTTCGTAATTTCCCCGGACATGAAAGCGGAGGCCATCTCCGTTTTCCGGGTGCTGGGTGCGTTGATTCCAGTCACGCTCCTGCTTGTGAGTCTTCGCGGTGTCCTCGAAGCGGCGCACCGCTTCGACCTGAGCAACGCGATCCGCATCCCGTCGAGTCTCGCGTCATTCCTCATACCGGCGATCATGTCCTCGCAAGGTTACAAGCTCCCTGCGATCATGGCGGCATTCTTCATCGGAAGAATTGTTTTCTGCGCCGCATCGGCGATCGCCGTGCACAAGGCATTCCCGAAGTTGAAGTGGTCGCTGCCAGACGACTGGTCGATGCTCCGGCCGCTGCTCGCGTTTGGCGGGTGGATGTCGGTATCCAATGTCGTGAGCCCGCTGCTGGTCTATCTCGACCGCTTCATGCTCGGCGCATTCGTTGGACTCTCAGCGGTCGGGTACTACACAGCTCCGTTCGATGGGGTGGTGCGAATGCTGATTGTTCCGGCGAGTCTTGTGAATGCTCTCTTTCCCTCGGTGAGCGGAATGCACGCCACAGGCGATACTACGGGGATCAAGCGAGTGTTCGCGAAAGCAGTTCGCAACGTGACGCTGATTCTTACAGTGCCCGCGCTTGTGCTTCTCTTTTTCGGACCGATGCTGCTGCGCTTCTGGCTCGGGGACGCATTCGCTGAACAGGGAGGGACAGCCGTCCGCATACTGGCATTCGGCGTGTTGATGAATTCGCTGGCCCATATTCCCTCGAGCTTCATAGTTGCGATGGGGCGGCCGGACGTGAATGCGAAGTTCCACATGTTCGAGCTGCTGATTCACCTGCCAGTTGCGTGGATCCTGATACATCGATACGGCGTAACCGGTGCCGCGATTGCGTGGACGCTGCGCGTGACGTTCGATGCCGCGCTCCTCTTTGTCGCTGCGTCGCGCCTGCTTCAGACTCCGCTCTGGGCGCTCCTGGCGTCAAGGCGGCCACTGACGGTTCAGCCAGTCCACTAGTGCTCACGCTCGAGGGAGGTTCTCCACCTTCCCATCGCGGTGGGCTCACACGTGCAGCAGGCTTTGTTCGTCCGTGGGCCTTCGGCGCTGCTGGTGCAGCATATCTCTTCGGGGCGGGGTGGTGGAAGTGGAAGAACCGCGCGGCGATCGTCGAGCTGTGCCGGCACTTTGGATACAACTACGCCGCGCAGGAGCCAGTCGAGCTTACCGTTGCTTCGGCGTCCTCGCTGGTTCCTTCCGCCGGATTGCTCGACATACGTGAGATAGATGCCACAGACGGCAACGTGACGGAGCGGGAGCTGGTCACGATCTGCCGCCTGGTTCGGGCACTCAAGCCGCGGCGGTTGTTCGAGATTGGAACGTTCGATGGACGAACTACGGTGAACCTTGCAGCCAACTCACCTGGGGATGCCCGAGTGTACACGCTCGATCTTCCGCGCGACGCAATCGGTGCCTCGGCCGCCCCGATTCACGCACATGAAGTGCGATACGCTGACAAGAGCGAATCGGGCTCCCGATACCGGTCGAGTGATGTCGCGACGAAAATCGAGCAGCTCTATGGAGACTCAGGGACGTTCGACTTCTCGGAGTTCTACCGCGGTATCGATTTCATTTTCGTCGACGGCTCACACACGTACGAGTACGTCATCAACGATTCGCTGCACGCTCTTCAGATGCTGCGAGAGGGCGGGGTCATTGTCTGGCATGACTACTCACGCTGGGATGGAGTCACGCGAGCGCTGAATCAGCTCCAGCGTCTTAAGCCAGAGTTCTCTGGGCTTAAATGGATTCAAGGGACGACTCTCGCAGTGCTGTCTTGAATACGGAACTACGGGCACTACGGGCACTGCGGGCACTGCTCTGAAGCACAGATGACGCAGATGATTCGCAGATGACACAGATAAACTACGCGATCTGCGTCATCTGTGCTTCAGAGCAGTTAGCGTAGTATCTGTCGTTCTGTCGTATCAACTCCAGCCCTTCGCCTTGAGCACGTCTATCAATCTGTCAGCGAATAGTCCAACTGGCTGCGACCGCGCCACTCTCTCTGTTTCGACATCATCGAGATATTCTACCGCCGGAGCGAGATCGATCTCATTGTCGCAATAACTGCCGGCTTCAATCAGAGAATGAGAAAGGTTCCGCGCAAACAGAACCGGAATTCCCATTGCGTTTCCGATGTGTCGCGGACCAGAATCGAGTGTGAGGAGCGCGGTGCATTTGCCGAGGAATGCCGCGAACGAAAGCAATGATGATTCGCCAGCGAGAATGTGCGTTGGATACCGGAGCTGAGCCGCGAAAGATTTGAGATGCTGCTCATCGGAAGCGACGCCGCACAGGACAATCT
>DASROK010000267.1:0-11085 GCA_035646915.1 Gemmatimonadaceae bacterium | reverse complement strand
TCAACGAACCGTTGCGTGCGGCTGTGATCGAGACGGCACGCGATGCGTTCACGGGATCTCTGGCCGTTGTTGCAGCAATCTGCACCGTGCTTGTTCTTGCAACAGGCACGATTGTTCTGCTCGTGCTCCGGAGATCAGACTTTGATCGCCCGCCATTTTCCTTGTCTGAATCTGAGCACACTTAATAGGCAGCGCGTTACATGTCCGGCAAGAATGGCGAGCCAGATGTCGAGGGGATCGAGTGTGCTCACGCGCTTGATGATGAAGCACGCGCCAAGGGGTACCACTATCTGCGAGATGATGGAAATGAAAAAAGGACTCTTGGTGTCGCCCGTTCCCTGAAGGCCGCCGGTGTAGGCAAGCGCCGTTGCGACGAAAAGACCTGACAGGCTCAGCACGTGAAGAAGCTGCACGCCGATTTCGACCACTGTCGGATCATTCAATCCGAATATTCCGAGAAGCTGTCTGGGAATGAACAGAAAGAACACACCGACCACCGCTGCGCCTGCAGCCGCAATGCGAGCAGCGAGATGAACACCTTCGCTCGCGCGTTCAGGATGGCCTG
Source organism: Gemmatimonadaceae bacterium (assembly GCA_035646915.1). Lineage (GTDB taxonomy): Bacteria > Gemmatimonadota > Gemmatimonadetes > Gemmatimonadales > Gemmatimonadaceae > UBA4720. Next base: position 10,520 of record DASROK010000267.1, on the reverse strand, counting down.
CGCCAAGGTTTTGTCCGGCGATCGCAGCCGCCGCACCCATCAGGCCCATCGACGTCCACGTAATGAAGGAGAACAGCTGCGAGTATGACACCGCGAACGCCGCTTGCGATTCCGCGCTTTTGGCAAGTGAACCGATGAAAGAGAGAAGCAGGAGACCGCCGATGTTCATCGCGATTCCCTGCAATCCTGTCGGAAGTCCAAACCGGAAAAGAGACTTGATGATCGCAAAGTCCGGCGCCAATCCGTGCCTGCGCGGAAACGACACCACCCAGCCTCCATGCCACAGTCTCCACAGCGCGTAAAAACCCACGAGGTTAGTCGCGATGACTGTTCCCATCGCGGAGCCCGCCGTTCCGTAAGCGGGAATCGGTCCGAGCCCGCGAATGAACACAATATTGAGCCCGATGTTCATGAGGGTCACGACAATTCCAAGAATCATTGGAGTGCGTGCATCTCCCGCGGAACGCAGTGCGCCGCTCAGCATGAACGAGATGAGCATGCCCGTGGAGAAGACGAACATGATGCGAAGAAATGGAAGCGCCTGAGCCTGAACCTCCGGCGCAGCGTTCACCATTTTGAGCAGCAGCGGTGCACCGAAGTAGCCAATCGGCGCAAGAATTCCGAGCGAAAGAGCGGCTGCAGTGAGAAATGCCTGATACACAGTGCGGTCAGCCATATCCTCGTTGCCGGCACCGACAAATCTCGCGACGAGAACACTCATCCCGGTGAACACCGACATCACGAACACAATCACGACAATCCAGATTTGCGTCGCCACGCCAATGGCCGCGTTACCGTCGAACCCGACGAGATGCCCGACCATGACGTGATCGACAATCCCCTGAAGTCCGCCGAACATGTTCGTAAGCATTGTCGGCCACGCAATCTTCCAGACTGCGGGCAGCAGCGGACCTTCGACTATCGAGCGATCGTATCGTGATTTGACAGGTGCGGCGGCTGCAGCCGCGGCCGCACCCAACTACGCCCCAGTCTTTCCGAATGTCTGAGCTATTCGCGCGTACCGGGCGTCGGCGCGGGCACGGCCCTTCGCTGCTTCGACGTCCCGGTTGCGCGGCGTCGCTGTTGTCACCAGCGATTGAAGCAGATGCTCGACAGTATGCGTGATGTCGTGAATGGCATGCTCGAAAGCTTCTTCATTCGCTTTCGACGGCTTCGTCATTCCGCTCACCTTGCGAACGAACTGCACTGCGGCATTCCGAATTTCTTCGTGCGTTGTCGCAGGCTCGAAGTTGTACAGAGGCCTGATGTTACGGCACATGGTGCATCGCTCCTATTGATTCGCTTTTTCTTCGAGAGCTGCCACGAGCTCGCGGCAGAAATCAGGAATATCCGCGACGACTCTTCCCCACACCTTGTTTTCGTCGCGGAACGCGGACGCATCCACCCAGTTGGCTCCGGCGTTCACGAGATCGTCCTTGATGCCGAGCGATCCGGTTGCCGACCGGCCTTTGACTATTCCCGCGGAGATTGCAACAAGGCCGCCATGGCAGATGATGCCGATGATCTTGCCCGCGACGTTCATCTCCTTGACGAGCGTCGTCACCGCGGCGTGTCGCCTCAGCTTGTCAGGCGCCCATCCGCCGGGAATAATGAGCGCAAAAAGATCGCTGCCTTTCAGCGTGTCGATCTTCACGGTCGGGGTGATCTCGAGTCCGTGCTTTCCGCGGATCGTACGGAGATCGAGGCCGGCACCGAATGCATCAGCGCCGCCCTCCTTGAGCCGCATGAGCGGAACGTAGTACTCGAGATCTTCAACGCCTTCCGCAACGAGTATCGCGATACGTTTGCCGGTGAGTCTCATTCGATAAAAGTACCATCCCCGACCCCGGGATTGACATTCAGGGGCGTGTGTTGATTTTTCAGCATGCCGAAAACCAAACCTTCTTTCTCACGTAGTTGTCGAAGTGAAGCCCTCTTCTCGCCCTCTTCGTCGTAGAACCATGAAACCTGCGTTTGTACTTCTCTTCGCCTCGGCGACAGCGCTCTCTGCCCAGACACCAGCTCCAGCCGTAGTTCCGCACGAGCGCGCGCCAACCGCAGTGGCTGCCCGGAAGAACGGGTCGATCGCCATCGACGGGAAAATGGATGAAGCCGCCTGGCAGGCAGCGACGCCGGTCACGAACTTCACGCAGTACGACCCGCACGAAGGACAGCCCGCCTCTGAAAAAACAGAAGCTCGAATTCTTGTCGACGATGATGCGGTTTATGTCGGCGTGCGAATGTTCGACAGCCAGCCAAACCTTATTCAGCCCCAGCTTGCCCGGCGCGATGAATCGATCGAAGGCGATCTTGTCGAGCTCACCTTCGACAGTTATCACGATCACCTCAGCGCAAATCTCTTTCGGCTCTCCGCCGGCGGGGCACGACGCGATGCAACTATCAGCGCGAATGGCAACAGCGACAATTCGTGGGACGCTGTGTGGGAAGGGAGCGCAACCGTGGATGCGCAGGGATGGACTGCCGAATTTCGCATTCCACTTTCGCAGCTTCGCTATGCAAGGAACGTCGCTGATCAGGTTTGGGGCCTTCAGCTCGCACGGAAGATCGCGCGAAAGGCAGAGATCGATCAATTCTCGTTTACACCGAAAGCACAGTCGCAGGGAGTCAATCGCTACGGTCATCTCTCGGGGCTTGGCAATCTGCATTCGGTAAAGAAGATCGAGCTCGTTCCTTACGTGCTTGCAAAAACAACCAATCCATCCGTCTCGAAAGACAATCCATTCGTCGACAGGAACGAGATAAAGCCCGGTGCCGGGCTCGACGCAAAGATCGGCCTCACCTCCAATCTCACTCTCGACGCGACTTTCAATCCTGACTTCGGTCAGGTCGAAGTGGATCCGGCAGTGGTGAATCTTTCGGCATTCGAGACGTTCTTCCCTGAACGAAGACCATTCTTCATCGAGGGAAGAAGCATCTTCTCTTATGGCGCGCTGCGCTCGCAGAATAACTCGAATGGGTACACGTTCTTTCATACCCGTCGCATCGGCCGCGAGCCGCAGCGATTCATCGGCGGACCTGACATCACATTCGTGGATGCGCCAGTTGAGACGACGATTGCAGCTGCAGCAAAGCTCACCGGACGCAGTCGCGGTGGCTGGTCGATGGGTGTGCTCGATGCAGTGACGATGAAGGAAGAGGCGCGTTATCGCGACATCAACGGCGACGATCACAAGGCGATTGTCGAGCCGCGCGCAAACTATTTCATCGGCAGAGTGAAGCGCGATCTCCGAAGCGGCGCGAGCACAGTTGGTGTCGGAGTCACAGCAGTGAACCGGGATTTGAGTGAGCCCGAGCTCGAGCCGTTGTTCAGAAGCTCAGCGTATGCCGGTGGTGTTGACTGGCAGCATGCATGGGCAAATCGCACATGGTCACTCGACGGAGCAGTGACTGTCACACACAATATCGGGAGCGCCGAAGCGATCGATGCGCTGCAGACTTCGCCCGCGAGATATCTGCAGCGGCCGGACAGAGAACATTTCCGCCGCAACCCGACAAAGACATCGCTCACCGGATATGTGGCCGAGGCGGCGCTCGCAAAACTTTCCGGCCTGCACTGGACGGGCACGCTGACCTATCAGGAATACAGTCCGACTTTTGAGATCAACGAATCCGGATTCCTTGGCTCGACTGACATGCGCAGCATCTCGCCGATCATCCTGTACAACGAGAACAAGCCGAGCAAATACATTCGAAACTGGGGAAGTTTTCTCTTCTGGAATCCGACGTGGGATTTCGACGGCAACCCGACGTACATGGGAGTTGGATCGATCACTGTGGCCGAGCTTCCCAACTTCTGGAATTATTTCATACGATTCGACTGGCGGCCGCCTGTCTATGATCCCGGCTTGACTCGCGGAGGTCCGGTTGCCCGGGCAGTGGAAGGCGGCGGTTCGCAAATCCAGATCGACAGCGATCGCCGCAAGCGATACACAGCCGGGTTGTACGCGCGTTACTCGTACAATGTCGAAGGCGGTCGTGGCGTGAGCTTTCAACCCTACACTACACTTCGCCCGACAACGGCTCTCCGCATCACGTTCAATCCAACGTGGACACGCACGCACGCGATGGGTCAGTTCGTCACCCGTGTGACTGATCCGCTTGCAACTGACACTTATGGAACACGTTACGTGTTCGCCACACTCGACCAGCGTGAGCTTGCGATGGTCACGCGTGTGGACTGGACCTTCACTCCTACTTTGTCGCTGCAGCTTTTTGCGCAGCCGCTCATTTCGTCGGGTGACTTCAAGGATTACAAGGAGTTTGCGAAGCCCCGCCGTTTCCTTTTCGATGTTTACGGCAAGGACAAGGGGACAATCGAGCGCGACGATGCAACCGGCACGTACACGGTCGATCCCGATGGTGTGGGTGCGGCACCGACGTTCCGCTTCGGTGATCGCGATTTCAACTTCCGGTCATTGCGCGGAAATGCAGTGCTTCGCTGGGAGTACCGGCCTGGTTCTGCCCTGTTCTTCGTGTGGCAGCAGAGTCGTGCCGGCTCGATTGGTCAGGGTAACTTCGAGCTTGGTCGCGATTTTGATGCGTTGTGGGATACTCAGCCCGAGAATGTCTTCGTAGTTAAGGGGACCTGGTGGATTGGGAGATAAAAACAGGTAAACCCGGTGAGTGGCGAGCAATGAGTTTCCAGAAGTCAGTACCGAGTACTGAGTTTGAACTGAGTATCTCAGTACTCAGTTCTGGGAACTCATTGCTCGCCACTCACCGGGTTTATCCCCTCCATGGAGTCGCTCTCGGTACCCATCGGGGCACCTGAGACTTATACACCTGGTATTCCTCTCCAAATCGGGATTCCAGATTGGGCTCCTCGAATATCCGGAAATAGATCTGATTGAGGAGAAGGAAAGTCAGCATCCATACACCCAGCGACGCTGATCCGTGGAAGACTGCCTCGCCCGCGATGATCATGAGAACTCCGCTGATCATCGGATTGCGAACGTATCGATAGGGGCCGGTAACTACGAGATGCTTTGGCGGATCCCACGGGGCGAGCGTTCCCTTCCCCCGTGCAGCGAACAGGTACAGGCACCATAGAAACAGACTCAATCCAGCCAGAAAACAGATGCCACCAGCGATCTGGCCCAGCATCGATGCAGGACCGCTCGACCACTCCGTTACGAGACCGTAACCGCGAATTATCCAACGCGGGATTACAATCGTCATTACAAGTGGCAGGACGACAATCGCAAACAGGTGCCGCAGTAGCATAAGGACCGCTTTCATCCGCCCTTGAAAAAACGAACCGTTATTAGTATCTGAACGCATGCAGGATCTCACAAGCGGCAGCGTAAACAGGCACCTGTTGAAGACCGCGAGCTACATGCTCGTCACAATGGTCTTCCAGACTCTCTACTTCCTCATCGATCTCTACTGGGTCGGAAGACTCGGCACAGATGCAGTTGCGGCAGTGGGAATCGCGGGCAACCTGACCTTCATAAATCTTGCTCTGACGCAGATGCTGGGCGTCGGCACAACGACTGTCGTGTCACATGCCGTTGGACGCAAGAATCACGACGAAGCATGCCTGCTTTTCAATCAGGCACAGGTTCTTGCAACTGTCGTTGGCCTGTTGTTCCTCATACTCGGACTCGTCGTAAAGAACAAATACGCGACGGCGATGAGCGCGGATGCCGAAACCGCAAGACTCGCAAAGCAGTATCTGCTGTGGTTCCTGCCGTGCATGGCACTGCAGTTCGCGATGGTTGCAATGGGTGCTGCGCTGCGCGCTGTCGGTAACTTCAAGCCGACGATGATCGTCGCATCAGCTACGACCGTCATCAACATGGTTCTCGCCCCAATCCTGATTTTTGGATGGCTGACTGGACACGCATTCGGCGTAGCAGGAGCAGCGATCTCATCACTCATTGCCGTGATCATAGGCGTCATCTGGATGTCGACCTATTTTCTCCCGCGCGATTCGTATCTCCGGTTCATGACAGAAGACTGGAAGCCCAAACTCGCGTCGTGGAAGCGCATGCTTGCCATCGGACTTCCATCCGGATTCGAGTTTGCGCTCATGGCCGTGTATCTCGTGGTGGTTTATTCGATCGCTCGCCCGTTCGGGTCAGCAGCGCAGGCTGGCTTTGGAATCGGAGGACGAATCGTTCAGGCGGGGTTCATGCCCGTTGTAGCCCTCGGCTTTTCAGTTGCTCCGGTTGCCGGCCAGAATTTCGGCGCAAAACACGCAGACAGGGTAAAGGAGACATTCAGGCGTGCCGCGATCATGGCAACAGCCATAATGCTGCTCTTTACTATAGTATGTCATATCGCCCCGGACGCTTTGGTGCGCATTTTCTCGAAGGATCCCGCGGTGATCGACATCGGCGAGGAATACCTGCGGATCATATCTTACAACTACATTGCGTCTGGCCTGGTGTTCGTCAACGCCAGCATGTTCCAGGCAATGGGCAATACCGTTCCGTCGCTCATAACATCGACCGTGCGAATTCTCATCGTTGCGGTTCCGGCAGTGATTCTTTCTCATACTCCGGGCTTCACGCTGACGTGGGTGTGGTATCTTGCTGTCGTAGCTGTTCTCATTCAGCTGTCGCTAAGCATGCTTCTTTTGAAACGCGAATTCTCGCGTCGCCTCATTTTTCCTGCGCCTGCAGCTCCCTTCCCCACCATTCCTGAACCTGCGGTGCCGGCCTGATCAAGATACCGGAGAGACTTGCCGCATCATGCGCCGGGAATGCTGAACGGAAGGTCTGGCTCGACAGGCTTCCGCTTTCCGTTGCCGATCTTGCGGGCCGCTGGGAGATCGAGCTTGGTGATCCTTTCGAGGGAGAGGATGTAAGCTGCGCGTGGGTATCAGTCGCAACACGCACTGACGGAACCACGGCGATCTTCAAAGTCGGAATGCCGCACATGGAGGGCGATCACGAGATTGCAGCTCTTCGCTTTCTCGATGGTGATCCCACAGTTCGCATTCTCGAGTGGGACGAGTGGTCGAACGCAATGCTGCTCGAGCGCTGCATTCCCGGAACGACACTGCGAGAGATGTTTCAGCCCGACCAGGACGTCGTAATCGCCGGATTACTGAAAAGATTCTGGAGAACGGTTGACGATCCGCACCGGTTCAGGCCCTTGTCGGACATGACGACTCACTGGATCAAGGAATCGATCAAGACGAAATCAATGTGGTACGATTCCGTTCTGGTGAACGAGGGTCTTTTTCTTCTGGAAAATCTTTCAGCGAGCAACGTCTCCACTGTTCTGCTCGCGACTGATCTTCATGCAGGCAACGTCCTGCGAGCCGAGCGCGAGCCGTGGCTCGCTATCGATCCCAAGCCGTTTGTCGGCGATCGTGCGTTCGATGCAACACAGCATTTATTGAACTGCCGCAGCCGCCTCCGCCTCGAGCCCTATCCGACCATGCGTCGCATGGCTGATTTGTGCGAAGTCGATTACGACCGTTTGCGCCTGTGGACTTTCGCGCGCCTTGCCGCCGAGCCGCGGTCCAACTGGGACGACGACAGCACTTATCTGGCGAAGTTGATCAACAACTGACAAGAACTGGAATACTGAATGCTGAATTCTGACTGACTACGCACCTGGTCAGCATTCAGCATTCAGCATTCCAGTTGTCAGCATTCAGCATTCAGCATTCATACGCTCAGTCGTTGTAATCCCCGCAGGCTACTATCGTCGCCATGTTCGTCGGCGACGCATGGATGTTGATGATGTAGTTGCGGGCTTCGTTCAGCTTCACGCCAATGTGTGCTGACGCAGTCGCGGAACCGTCTGCTCCCACAACGAGCGGTGGATACGCGCTGGCATCGCCAACCACCGGAGCACCACTGTCGCTGCACTTTCCGTCATGGATGTGCCAGGGGTGAGTTGCTCCCGGGGTCGCGCCCATGATCGTGACAGTGACATTTGTCGAGTCATGAGCTGTCGTTCCCGATGCGGTCCCGGTGACCGTGGATCCTCCGACCGAGGCCAGCGTTGCCTTCCACGTTTCTGGTGCACCCGGTGCCTGAATGTCTACGTCTGTACGGCCTGTCTTCGGGTCTACCTCGACCTTGGGTGTGCGCGAGCAGGCCATTGCGCCGATAAAGGCGAGTGTGAGGGCAGCAAGTCGCATTTCTCCTCCTTTTGAGAAATGGTCTGCCTCAATGCCCTGCACATCGCGCACCTGCCGGGCCCTGAAAGCGTAAGTTTGAGGCCAGGTCGAACACAAACCGGAAGGAAATCACGATGAAACTCCTCGTAATCAGACACGCTATCGCAATGGATCGCGATGAGTTTGCCGACACGGGCGAGCCGGACGATCGTCGCCCTCTCACCAACTATGGCGCGAAGCGAATGCGCAAGAATGCGAAGGGGCTTCGCACGATCATCGACAAGATCGACCGCTTCGGCACGAGCCCTCTCACGCGCGCGATAGAAACGGCGGAGATCGTTTCCGAAGTTTTCTCGATCGATCAGGCGGAGCTGTGTGCCGCTCTCGTTCCGGGAATTGCGGTGGAGGAATTCGAGGAGTGGGCTCGCGACCGCGCCGATGGAGATCTTCTCGCAATCGTGGGGCACGAGCCGCACTTGAGCACGCTCGTCACGTGGCTCATGACAGGCATGCAGGAATCGCGAATTCAGCTCAAGAAAGGCGGAGCGTGCCTTATCGACTTCGAATCCGCGCCGCGGCGAAATGCCGGCACTCTACTCTGGCTGCTTACGCCGAGGCAGCTCCGCGATCTTTCGTGATGGTCGCAGAAACAGACAAAATCTTTTTTGCTTTTCCCGTTCTACTGTCTTTGTCGGTTCAACAGGATCATCGGAGTCACCACAAACAGCGGGTGCCCGATAAACTGCACCCACCATTTGAGAGTGATAGTCGGTGGTCGGTGCACAAGTGCCGGGATGACAATGAGTGACATCACGAGCCAGATCATCATTCCGTATGCAAGGGCGACAACAATCGCAGCAGGCATACCCTGAATTGCCGCGCGCAGCTTCTCCGAATTCTTAAGAGCGAGTATGAACAGCCCTGACCAGAACAGGGCGACGGTGAGATGCATGAGCATCCCCACGAAAGCCATAGACGCTCCGCCGTCGAGTACGCCTCGCCCGAACAGAACACTGGCAACGCCGCGGAATACCCGGAACGGAGTTGCGTAGGGCTTGATCCACATGCCTGTCGCCGACGCAAACAGTCCGTCGCTTACCGCGACTGCCAAACCGGTCTTGATCCACTGACGAACAAGGCTCATCGAGATCTCTCCAGGCTGAATTTTGCCCAAAACATAACCCGGCCCGGCCCTTTCACTGGCATCGTACTCGCAAATACCTTTCGAAGACGAACCGCGAAGGGGAGGAACAGAATGCAGCGTGTCACCTGCATCGCCTTGCTCAGTTTGGCCATTGGCTGCACAAGTGGTGAGCTTGGCCCCGGAACAGAAAATCACCTCGTTTTCACTCGCCTGTCTGCCGGCAACGGCTTCACCTGCGCCCTGACTGGCGATGGCACCGCGTACTGTTGGGGCCTGAACGACAAGGGCCAGCTCGGCGACGGCACAACTACTGACCGAACCAAGCCAACACAGGTTGCCACGGCCGTGCGATTCACCACGATCAGCTCGGGCCCGACACATTCCTGTGCACTGACTGACAACGGGGTCGCATACTGCTGGGGTGTGAACGATTTCGGAAAGCTTGGCAGCGGCACCAGCGGAACGGCTTCGATGACACCCACAGCCGTCAACGGAAATCTCACATTCGTTTCGATTGCTGCGGGACTGAATAACACGTGCACTACAACCGACCAGCGCCAGGTTTATTGCTGGGGCCAGATCGCTGAGACAAATCAGTTTGGTGATTTTTTTTCGAAGACCACACTGAATCCTCAGTTGATACCGGGAAGCATGGTTGCTGTCGTAGCAGGCGACGACGGAGGATACTGCAGCGTCGATCCCGCCGCACTCGGCTACTGCTGGGGTTTGTTCTACTTCTTCCCCGCGTCCGGCCCGGCGATACCCCCAATCCGGGAAGCAGCATCGGCAACAGTGCACTTCACTACACTGAGGCGCGGTGGTGATCACTTCTGCGGCATCGATCCTACAGGCCAGGCATGGTGCTGGGGAAAAAACAGCTCCGGACAAGTCGGTAACGGCTCGACTACCGAGGTTGCCGCTCCGACTCAGGTCACGAGCAATCTTTCATTCCAGGCAGTTGCAGCGGGCAACGCTTTCAGCTGCGGGCTTGCGACGGGCGGCAAGCTGTATTGCTGGGGATTGAACAGCTCCGGCCAGCTTGGAACTGGCAACACAACGAACGCATCGACGCCGCAAGCAGTGTCGACTCCGGTCCTGTTCACCAACGTGCGGGCCGGATTCGATCACGCGTGCGCGCTCGGTGCCGACGGAATCACCTACTGCTGGGGAAGGAACACCACCGGACAGCTTGGAACTGGCATCACGTCTGCCGGCTCGACCACGCCGGTACCTGTCCTGGACAATTAATGAATGTGTAAAAGGACGATTGCGAAC
>DASROK010000266.1:0-2288 GCA_035646915.1 Gemmatimonadaceae bacterium | reverse complement strand
GGGTACGGAAATGAACACAAAAGGCTTCATGACGGTCGCAGCTTTTGGAGGGCTGCTGCTTGCTGCTGGATGCATGAAGAAGGATACGGCGGCAACGGATTCTGCAGGCACGGCGGCGATGGCCGACACCAGCGCAGGGGGCGCCGCGGCGACCGGCACTTATGGTACGACGCCCGCTCCAACGATGAGCGATACCGCGGCAACCGGGAATATGGGAACCGCCACCGGAACCGATACCACCAAGGGCCGGACGACCGGCGATACAACGACCAGGAAATAGCTGCCGTTGCTAGATTGAGGCGTGGCCTCGATCAAGGTTCCTGAACTTCTTTCTCCGGCGGGCTCGCTCGATGCTGTGCGAGCCGCCGTCGCTAACGGCGCTGACGCCGTGTACCTCGGCGCGGAGCGGTATAACGCCCGCGACGAGGGCGCTCAGCTCACGCTCGATGAGCTCGAGACCGCTTGCAGACTCGCTCACTCGAGAGGAGTCCGGATCTATCTCACGTTCAACACGCTGATCAAGCCTCACGAGCTCGAGGATGCGCTTGGTTTTCTCGGACAGGCGATCGACAGGGGAATTGACGCAGCAATCGTCCAGGATATCGGAATCGTCCGGCTGATTCAGAAAGTGTATCCGGGATTCGAGATTCACGGATCGACCCAGATGACGGTGCACGACGCGACAGGCGCGGAAGTCATGCACCGCATTGGAGTCGATCGGGTTGTCCTGGCGCGTGAGAATACTCTCGAGGACATCCAGGAAATAAGGAACGCGGTCCCGGAGCTGGGACTTGAATCTTTTATTCATGGCGCGCTCTGCATCTCGTACTCAGGGCAGTGCTACATGTCGGGCATGATCTCGGAGCGGAGCGCCAATCGCGGATCGTGTGCTCAATCGTGCCGCAAGGACTACGTGCTGCGAGATGCTGCCAATAATGAGATTCTCGATACGGGATACCTCATTTCGGCCCGAGACCTCGCGGCATATGCGAGCTTGCCCGAAATAGCCAATGCAGGAATCGGCTGTCTCAAAATCGAAGGGCGCAAGAAAAAACCTGAGTATGTCGCAGTTGTCACGCGAAATTATCGGCGCACTCTCGACGCTCTCGCTGAAGGCGATGTGGCACCACTTCCCGAAGGAAACGTTCAGGAGCTGGTGCAGATATTCAGCCGCGGATTCACTCCCGGCATGTACCAGGGAAGAGCCGGCCGCGACTATGTCACGCGCAGTCATCCGGACAATCGCGGCCGCGAGCTCGGCCGGGTCGAGCGCAGTGCAGGGGGCGAGATTTTCATCGACGTCGACACGCCTCTGGTCACCGGCGACGGTGTTGGGTTCGAGCCGCCAGAAGGTTCTCACGACAAGAGTGTCGGGTTCATTGTCGAGGACGTTCGCACGATTTCTTCGCGTGGCCGGATCAAGCAGGCGATCAGGGCTTCAATGCCGATCCCCGACGGCTGGCGTGTAGTCCGCAGCTTTGACAAGACCCTGATGAGCTCGGCAAGAAGCAGTTTCGAAAACGTCGAGCTTCCGGGCGCCGGACGATTACGACTGGACGTGCGCGTCTTTGGAAATGCAGGCAGCCCTCTCAAGCTGGTTTTTTCTTCGGGTGACGACAGCGTCACCGTTCGAAGCAACATCACGCTCGTCGGAGCGCAAAAACGCGCTCTCGACGTCAGACAATTGCGTGACCAGCTCGGGCGTCTTGGCGAAACGAAATTCGCGCTCGGAAACGTAGAAACTTCCGCACTCGCGGAAGGATTGTTCATCCCGGTCAGCGAGCTCAATCATTTGCGGCAGGAAGCAGTCGAACAGCTCTCGATGCGCCTCGAGTGGCGTACCGACGCCGTTCGCCATGATCGATCGGAAAAGATCAGGAGCGCAATGACGTCAGTTCATGTCGCCGGGCGTTCCGTGCGGAATGAGCCATTTTCGCTCAGCGCGGAAACGTTCTCGATCGCCGACGCAGTCATTGCAGCCGAGGCTGGCGCAACTGAGATCACTTTCGATCCGTTTCTCAGGCATCCTGCACCGCCTGCGGCTCGCGTGCGCACACTTGCGGAAAATCTTGCGACTCGCGGGGTTTCCCTTCGCCTCAGGCTTCCCAGCATAGTTCGCCCTGAGGAGCGACGATCGCTCGACAAATGGCTCGCGCTCGATCTTCCCTTGAGCACGGGACATCTCGGCCTTGTCGCCGAGTTTGGCGGGAAAGGGCGTGATGTCATTGCTGATTACTCCGTCAACTGCTTCAACCAGCACACGGCGTCAGAGATCTTCTCACTGGGAG
>DASROK010000265.1:0-3845 GCA_035646915.1 Gemmatimonadaceae bacterium | reverse complement strand
TCTCCGTGGTGTAGCGAGTCTGGCCCTCCTTGTCCTTCCACTGGCTGTATTCGATTGATCCTTCGACGTAAACCCGTTCGCCCTTTTTACAGTATTTCTCGACGATGTCCGCGAGGCCCATTCCGCTTCCCTTTCCACTGCCGGCCCACTGCGAATTCCACGCGACACAGCGGTGCCACTCGGTCTTTTCCTGTTTTTCGCCCGCCTGAGAATTCCACTGGCGGCTCGTTGCGAGCGAAAATGATGCGACCTTGCCGCCACCTGCCGTGGTGCGCACCTCAGGATCGTTTCCGAGATTCCCGATCAGCGTCACCTTGTTCACACTCCGACTCACGTTGCCTCCCGGCGCTGGTTCCCCTTGTCTCTCTTCAATCGTAAACCGGTAGCGCTGGATCGCGCACACCCGGCATTCCCACCGTCATCGTTGCATCGCCAGCCGCAGCACAAGCGCATCCTCGACAGGATGACGGTAGTACCGCGGACGACGAGTAATCACATTGAATCCCCGCGCGGCGTAGAGTTTCTTCGCCGCATCGTTCGACTCTCTCACCTCCAGATAGATCTGCTCCGCGCCGCGTGACTTCACGTGGTCGACTGCAGAATCCAGCAGCCTCCCACCGATTCCCTGCCCGCGAAACCGCGGATGCACCGCCAGGTTCAGGATCTCGGCTTCATCGAGAACCGCCAGCGCAATCGCATAACCCTGAACCACACCATCAGCATCTTCAGCAATCAAAAAGATAGTCTGAGGAGCCTGCAATGCTGACTCGAACTCGCGGGGTCCCCACGGATCCGCAAAGGACTCACGCTCGATCAGGCCGACGCTGAGCATGTCCCCGTCGCGCGCAGCCCTGATGCTCACACCAGCGGCCGCCCGTGCAGCGCCTCCCATTTCACCTGCGCTTCAGCAAGTCTTCCATAGATCGGCTCCCACGTTTCGATGTCGGCCTTACCCGCCGAGATGATCGAATCGAGAATGCGCGCCGCTCCGCGCGCGTGAGGAATCATCTCCGAATCGATAGCGTTCGCATTCGCGCGATCAACTTCGTCGACAAACTTCTCCGCTGCAATTACCGACGTCGGTGCGATCTGCTCGATCGAGCTGTCGCTTTTGTCGAACAATCCCGCGAACACTTCGCCGCGCATTGCCGGAAGAACCGCATACCATCGTCCGTCCTTCACGTTCGCATCTGCAACAATCAGAAGCAGCGAGGACACCGGGAAAAGCGGAATGCCCGCACCAACCGCCAATCCTTTTGCGATCGATGCCGCGACACGAAGGCTTGTAAAGCTTCCCGGACCTTCGCCGCATACAACACGGGCGAGATCGCGTGGCCCTGCTTTCCCATCGCCAAGGCATTGTGCGACCATCGGCATGAACTGCTCTGCACGACCCTCCCGACCCGGCTTTGCAACCAGCGGAAGCTGACGCTCGGCAATCACGTCACGCTCGCTGATCAGCGCGACACTGCCCGCATACGTGGAACCGTCGAGCGCCAGCGTGAGACCGAGACTCATCCTGCGAGCAGCACCCGCCGGCTCTCATCACCCTTGAGATGACCGAGATCGATGTGAAGATGATCCGCCGGCATGCGATCTCCCGCGCGCTCCGGCCATTCGACAATGACGACAGCACGCTCGCTCATGAGATCGTCCCATCCGATGTTCGTGAGCTGCGTCTCATTGTCGAGACGATACAGATCGACGTGATACACCGGCGACTTCTCAGCTTCGTATTTATGCACGAGTGCGTATGTGGGACTTGTGACAGGCTCCTCAACTCCATAACCGGAGCAGATTGCCTGAGCGAGTGTTGTCTTCCCCGCACCAAGATCGCCAGAGAGTGAAATGACCAGCGGGGGCACGACTGATTCACCAAGCTCGCGCCCCCAGTCGATCATCTCGCGTTCGGTGAGATTGAGATGACCCTTTGCCGCAAGCGGCGGAACAACGTGCCGATGAGTCTGCATTAACGCTCGACCCGGATTGCTGCGAGAGAGCTTCTCGCACGCGAGCGATTTCCATCCGTCTTCGCCCGGATCTCGAACAGCTCGTCACGCAAACGCGCAGCAGTCTCGAAATCCAGATCAGCCGCAGCCTGCTTCATTTCTTTCTCGAGCTGTGCAATCAGCTGAGCAGGATCCTTCGAGAAGTTCGCAGCCGCGCTTGCAACACGCCGCTCCTGCTCCTGATGCCGCGCTTCGGAAGCTTCACGAGCATCTGCAACACGCGTGATGAAACGAACCTGCTCGGTGCTCTTGATGACTGTCGTGGGAACAATGCCGTGCTCGGTGTTGTACGCTCGCTGCGCTTCACGCCGGCGCTTTGTCTCCTCGATTGCGCGTTCCATCGAGCCAGTGATTCGATCAGCATAGAAAATCGCGCGGCCATTCACGTTTCGCGCTGCACGCCCGATTGTCTGAATCAGCGAGCGATCGCTCCGAAGAAATCCCTCCTGATCCGCATCGAGGATTGCCACCAGCGAAACTTCAGGAAGATCGAGGCCTTCTCTCAACAGATTGATTCCAATCAGCACATCGAATTCGCCAAGTCTCAAGCCACGAACGATTTCCATCCGCTCGATTGCGTCGATGTCGGAATGCATGTATCGCACACGCACCCCCATCTGCTGGAGATAGTCCGTGAGATCCTCCGCCATGCGCTTCGTGAGCGTAGTGACGAGAACGCGCTCCCCTTTCTGCTCGCGGATCCTGATCTCGCTGAGCAGATCGTCGACCTGTCCGCGCACTGAGCGAATGTCGATCTCCGGGTCGATAAGCCCGGTTGGACGAATGATCTGCTCTACAACAACCCCTTCTGAGAGCCGCAGCTCGATCTCGCCAGGTGTCGCCGAGACGTTGATTGCACGCGGGGTGAGCGACAGAAACTCATCGAACATCAGCGGACGATTATCCAGCGCACTCGGCAGACGGAAACCGTAGTCGACAAGAGTGAGCTTGCGCGCGCGATCGCCGTTGAACATTCCGCCAATCTGCGGGAGAGTCACGTGCGACTCGTCGACGACGAGGAGAAAATCTTCGGGGAAATAATCGAAGAGGCAGGCAGGCCGCTCGCCCGCGGCGCGACCCGAAAGATGACGCGAATAGTTCTCGATTCCCGCGCACGTTCCGATCTCGAGCATCATCTCGATGTCGAAATTGGTGCGCGACTCGAGACGCTGCGCCTCGAGCAGTTTTCCCGTCGCTCTCAACTCCGTCAGCCGCTCTGCCAGCTCGGCTCTGATCAGCTCGACAGCCCGCTGAATTGTCGGACGCGACGTGACGAAATGTTTTGCCGGATAGATTGCCGCCTTCTGAAGATCGGCAATGACCTCGCCGGTGAGCGGATTGATCTTCGAGATGCGCTCGATCTCATCGCCCCACATCTCCACGCGCACTCCCTGCTCTTCGTATGCAGGCAGAATCTCGACGGTGTCTCCGCGAACGCGGAATGTCGCGCGATCGAACATCACGTCGTTCCGCGAATACTGAATCTTCACGAGCGACCTGAGGATCTCATCGCGCGGAATGCGCTGCCCTTTCGTGAGCGTGACCATCTGCTCGCGATAGCTGCGAGGATCGCCGAGACCGTAGATCGCGGATACGGTCGCAACGATGATGACATCGTCGCGCTCCATCAAACTCGACGT
The DNA here is from genome assembly GCA_035646915.1 of Gemmatimonadaceae bacterium. GTDB lineage: Bacteria > Gemmatimonadota > Gemmatimonadetes > Gemmatimonadales > Gemmatimonadaceae > UBA4720. The sequence goes on along the minus strand of DASROK010000265.1, from coordinate 196 downwards.
CGCCCTGAGCCGCAGCCGGTCGATGTCCTCATTGATGGATGCGTCCTTCTCGATGTACGTGTCCGTTGTCGGCACGTACGCTTCAGGCTGGTAGTAGTCGTAGTACGAGATGAAGTACTCGACTGCATTGTTCGGGAAAAAGCTCTTGATCTCGCCGTAGAGCTGGGCCGCGAGGGTCTTGTTGTGGGAGAGAACG
>DASROK010000264.1:0-8266 GCA_035646915.1 Gemmatimonadaceae bacterium | reverse complement strand
CGTACGCTGCCATCACCCGGCCTCGCAGCTCATCGGGTACGACGCTCTGCAAAATGCCGTTTGCCAGGGCGCCGTTGATGAGCATCGTAAGACCGAGAAAAAGCAGCAGGCCTGACGCAACGCGCCGGTCATTTACGAAGGAGAACAAAAGAAGAAGCACGGCAAACGAGATCGCCGATACGGTAAACAGTCGCCCTCGCCTGACTCGTGTGCTGACAGCGGCAAGAACCAGCGCTCCGCAGACAGCGCCGATTCCAACGAACGTCACCAGAAGCCCATATCCACTGGCATTCGTGTTTAGCACATCACGCGCAATCACCGGCATCAGCGTCAGATACTGGAATCCAAAGATCGCGTAGACAGCGATCACCCCAATGAGGCCCATGACCTCGCGGCGCGATCGTATGTATTGAATGCCTGCGCGGAACTCATTGAGCGGCGAAGGTCTTCCTTCCACCGGCACGAATTTCGGAAGCTTGATCGCAACCAGGCATCCGACGACCGCGGTGTAGCTGAGTGCATTGATTCCAAAGCACCACGCGAGCCCGGCACCCGCAATCACTGCAGCGGCAATCGAGGGACCAATGATTCGCGCGAGATTGAAGCCGCCCGAATTGAGCGCAACCGCATCGACGACGTCTTCACGGCCCACGAGCTCGACGATCAGCGATTGTCTCGCCGGAATCTCGACAGCGCTGATCAATCCATTGATTCCGGCGAGCCCGACAAGGAGCGGAATGTTGATTCTGCCCGACCACACCGCCCACCATAGAACTGCAGCTTCGGCCGAGAGCAGTACCTGCGCGATGGTGACGATGCGGAGCTTGTTCAGCCTGTCGACGAAAACTCCGGCGTACAATGAGAACAGCAGCACGGGCAGTGATCCCGCCGCGCTTACCAGCCCGACAATGAACGCATCGTTGGACAGCTGAAGCGCAAGCCACCCCTGCCCCACCTGCTGCATCCAGGTGCCAATCAGCGAAACCGTCTGCCCAATCCAGAAAAGCCTGAAATTTCTGTGTTCGACGAGAACACGAAGAGGGTTTAGAGACTTTTCAGCCATTCCCGATAAAACTACGCGGGTCACTACGGTTTAGGCTTGGAAGACGAGGAAGATTCGGAAGTTTGTGAAGGACTACACGCTATCTCATGGTTTTAAACCACATAGCATCTCTTCCTTCCTCGTCTTTCCACCCTTCCTTGTCTTCCTGCAAAACCGTAGTGATTATTTTATCATGCGGTCGCATACCTATTCGAAGTTCAGCCCCGAAGCCGCCGACGCCGTCGATTTGCAGGCGCTGCTCGGCAAGCTCGCCGATTTTCTTCTCCAGTCGGGCTTTGCGGGCGGCCAGCAATACGATCCATGGGGCGACTATAACGAAGAAGCAGACCGCTCACTCGAAGCACTCAAACAGGCAATTCTCGACGCGCTGATCGAAAGCGGTCAATTCACGCCCGAGCTTCTCGAAGCACTGCGCGGTGATGGCGACGAGGATTCGGAAGAAAAGCTCGCAAAGCTTCTCGATGACCTGGTTCAGCGACTCGCGGCGGAAGGATTCTTGAATGTCGATGCGCCGCCGCAGGTTCCGGCCAGGCATCAATCGGTAACCGGCCCGGGCGGGCTTGCACATGCAGCCTCGAAGTCGGTGCAGTTCAATCTCACCGACAAGGCAATCGACTTCCTCGGCTACAAATCACTCAGGTCGATTCTGAGCTCACTCGGCAAATCGAGCTTCGGCAGTCACGATACACCTTATCTCGCAACTGGAATCGAAGCGGACGGATGGAGCAAGCCATACGAGTTCGGCGACGTCCTCAACCTCGATGTTAACGAGACGCTGCTCAATTCGCTCGCGCGCACCGGCTCGATCGAGGTGCCGATGGATCTCGATTATTCGGACCTGATGGTTCGCCAGTCGGAGTATCGGTCGTCGTGCGCTACGGTGCTGATGCTCGATACGTCGCACTCGATGATTCTGTACGGCGAAGACAGGTTCACCCCGGCAAAGAAAGTCGCGCTCGCCCTGACGCATCTCATTCGGACTCAATTTCCCGGAGACACGCTTCGCGTAGTGCTGTTTCATGATTCGGCTGAGGAGATTCCGCTTGCGACGCTGCCGCAGGCGCAGGTTGGACCCTATCACACCAACACTGCCGAAGGGCTCAAGCTCGCGCGGCGGATTCTCATGGCGCAGAAGAAGGACATGCGCCAGATCGTGATGATCACCGACGGAAAGCCGAGCGCGCTAACGATGCCGAACGGCCTCATCTACAAGAATTCAATGGGGCTCGATCTCGCCGTGGTGAGCGAGACGCTCAAGGAAGTCGCGAATTGCCGCCGTTCCGGGATAATCATCAACACCTTCATGCTCGCGCGTGATCGCGCGCTGGTGGAGTTCGTGAAGAAAGTGTCCGAGATCTCGCGTGGAAAAGCGTACTTCACGAACACCATGACGCTCGGGCAGTTCATTCTCATGGATTTCCTTCGAAAGAAGACCCGCAAGGTTTCCTGACCAACACAATAAGGATTCGAATGATGCGATCGAGGTTGAGCTGGCTCGTCCTTGTCGTTGTCGCTGCCTGCACTCCCGCGCGGACCGCTCCCGTTCCAAAAACGGATTACGATCTTCTGATCATCAACGGCCGAATCGTCGACGGCGCAGGGAATCCGTGGTATCGCGGAAGTGTCGGAGTGAAAGGCGATCGCATCGCTTACGTCGGGCCTTCGGTTTCAGGGATGAGCTCGAAGCACGTGATCGACGCCAGAGATCAGGTGATTGCGCCGGGCTTCATCGACATGCTTGGGCATTCCGAGGACGTGCTGCTCGTTCGTCCGCAGGCGATATCAAAGATCACGCAGGGAATCACGAGCGAAGTCACCGGCGAAGTTTCGTCTGCCTGGCCCAATGTGGCCCTCGGCGGCAAGCCCGATCCACGGGAGCCGTGGACTTCACTCGGTGGCTACCTCGACGAGCTCGACCGGCGCGGTGCGGCGATCAATCTCGGGACATACGTCGGCACCAGCTCGGTCCGGCTCGCGGTGATGGGCCAGGCCACGCGTCACCCGACGGCGCAGGAACTCGCGCAGATGGGAGCGCTGATCGATTCCGCGATGCGCGACGGTGCGTTCGGTCTCGGTACGGGGCTGATATATGTACCCAGTACCTATTTTACTACAGAAGAGCTGATCGCTCTGACAAAATACGTAGTTCCCTATCGCGGTGGGTATGCAGCACATATCCGCAGCGAGGGAGCGAATCTTCTTCCCGCGATTCGCGAGACTATTCGGATCGCGACCGAAGCGGGAACCTGGGCCGAGATCAGGCACATCAAGTCGCGATCGGCTGAGCAGATGTCTGAAGCGATCAGGGTCATCGATTCCGCGAGAGCTGCGGGTATCGATATCACAGCCGACCAGTATCCATATATCGCAAGCGGAACCGGGCTCTCCGCGATGCTCAACACATGGGTGCAGGAAGGCGGATCGGACTCGCTCGTGGCCCGGCTTCATGATCCCGCGGTTCGCGCACGATTGAAAAAGGAGCTTGCGGAAGATTCTGCTGCAGGGATCCGCACTGCGGCCAATACGATGGTGAACTCGGTGAGCGCCGATTCACTGAAGAAGTATCAGGGGAAGCGCCTTCCGGAAGTTGCACTGATGATGGGAGGAGGACGCGACGCGTATGATGCAGCGTTCGATCTTCTGATGAACGATCGGGGACGCACGAGTGCCATTTACTTCTCGTTCAACGAAGATGCGTTGAGAATGGTGATGAAAAAGCCGTGGGTTTCCGTGGGACAGGATGCCGGAGCGGTAAGTCCTGATTCACTCGGTCATTGGGGAGAGCGTGGGCACCCTCGCGGGTTCGGCACGTTTCCACGGATTCTCGGGCGTTATGTGCGGCAGGATTCTGTGATCTCTCTTGAATTCGCCGTGAGGAAGATGACTTCACTGGCGGCGCAGCGGGTTGGGCTGACCGAGCGAGGTCTGCTTCGGCCGGGAATGTACGCTGACATCACCGTGTTCGATCCCAATACGATCATCGACAATTCAACATTCGAGCAGCCGCAGCAGCTTGCGACCGGTGTCACTCATGTGTTCGTCAATGGGGTTGCAGTAGTGACTGATGGGAAGCCCACGGGTGCGCTGCCCGGAAGGGCGCTTCGGGGTCCCGCATATCGCAAGCGGTAGTCGAATCGGCGGTCATATCGTAGTTTTTCGGTCCACAGCACGTAGAGGCTCATGCAGGAAAAAGTTGCGAAGGCGCTGGAGAACAAATACCGGATCAGCCGGGAGCTTGGACGCGGCGGGATGGCCACGGTCTATCTCGCCGAAGACCTTCGTCATGGCCGCGATGTAGCGGTCAAGGTTCTGCATCCGGATCTCTCATCCGCGCTTGGCGCAGACCGCTTCCTTCGTGAGATCCGTCTTGCCGCGCGATTGAATCATCCGCACATCCTTCCACTCTTCGATTCGGGAGAAGCGGAAGGGTTTCTCTACTACGTAATGCCGTATGTGGAAGGCGAGTCGCTTCGCGATCTCATGAATCGCGAAGGCCGCATTCCGGTCGATCAGGCCTGTACGATAGCGCGGTCGGTTGCCGGCGCGCTCGATTACGCGAACAGGAACAAGATCGTTCATCGGGACATCAAGCCCGAGAACATCATGATCAATGAAGGCGAAGCGATGGTGATGGATTTCGGAATCGCCAAGGCAGTCACTGCGGCGAGCAATGACACACTCACGCAGATCGGAATGGTCGTCGGAACTCCGGCGTATGTGAGCCCGGAACAGGCCGCTGGCGAAGTCGAGATCGATGGACGCAGCGACCAGTACAGTCTCGGCTGCGTGGTGTACGAGATGTTGAGTGGAGAACGGCCCTTCAGCGGCCCAACCGCGCAGGCAGTCCTTACGAAGCGCTTCACCGAGCCGGTACCCGAGCTTCGGAAAAAAGCGAAAGACATTCCTGAAGAGACTGAAGCAGCAGTCGCGAAAGCGATGTCGCAGGATGCGGCCCGACGTTTCACAACTTCCGGCGAGTTCGCGAAAGCGATGGTACCGCTGGTGGTAACGACGCCGACGGCTACTCCAGCGCCTGAAGGCGTGCAGGCAGTGAAATCGATCGCGGTGCTGCCATTCACCAATACCAGCAACGATCCCGACAACGAGTACTTCACTGACGGAATGGCCGAAGAGATCATCAATGCGTTGTCGAAGATCAAATCTCTTGGCGTGGCTTCGAGAACTTCCACTTTTGCGCTGAAGGGAACAACGGAAGACATTCGCGCAATCGGAAAGCGGCTCGAGGTTTCGGCGGTTCTCGAGGGCAGCGTGCGCAGGATGGGAAACAAGATTCGCGTCAGCGCGCAGCTCATCAACGTGCAGAACGGACTTCAGCTATGGTCCGAGCGCTATGATCGCGAGATCGAGGATGTGTTCGCGATCCAGGACGAGATCGCGCAGAACATCGTCAAGGCTCTACGGGTTGTTCTTAGCGAAGACGAGAAAAAGGCAATCGAGAAAGTGGCGACGGGCAACGTGCAGGCGTACGACTACTACCTGCGCGGCCGCACGTTCTTTCATCAGCATCGTCGCACCAGTCTCGAGTTTGCGCGAAAGATGTTCACGAGGGCAATCGAGGTCGATCCGAATTATGCCCGCGCGTATGCCGGAATTGCGGACTGCTGCTCGATTCTCTTCATGTATTTCGATGCGCGTGAGGCAAACCTCAAGCAGGCAGACAAAGCCAGCCAGACCGCTCTCGATCTCGATCCGGATCTTGCTGAGGCGCATTCCGCTCGCGGTCTTTCCTATTCTCTGAGCAAGCGGTACCAGCAGGCCGAAGCGGAATTCGAGATCGCAATGAAGCTCGATCCCAAGCTTTACGAGGCTCCGTACTTCTACGGGCGCGCGTGTCTGGCTCAGGGTAAATCCTACGAAGCTGCGCCTCTTTTCGAGAAGGCTGCAGCAATCCGGCCCGAGGATTATCAGGCAACGACTTTTCTTGCAAGCGCATACACGGCTCAGGGCAGAATCGGAGAGGCCAGCAAAGCGTCACGACGGGCAATCACCGCGATCGAGAAATGGCTCGACATCAATCCTGACGATGCGAGAGCGCTCAACATCGGCGCGACCATCTGGTCGAACCTTGGCGAGACCGAGCACGCACTGGAATGGGCGAAGCGCTCACTCGATATCGATCCGGAAGATCCTCAGCTGCTCTATAACGTGGCATGCGTCTATGCTATCGAAGGGAAAAAGGAAGACGCACTGCGATGTCTCGAAGAAGCGATCGACAAGGGATACGGACACCGCGAGTGGATCGAGCATGATTCGGACTTGAACTCACTGCGAAGTGATCCGCGCTTCCGTGCGCTGCTCGACCGGGTTTAGGGCAGCTCCAGCGCAACGAGTATCGCTGTAACTCCGAGCACGACCCCCGCCAGAACAAGCTCGAAAGCCGCCGTGCTTCGCATTGGTGAAATCGCGTCGTCACCGGTGAGTCGTGGCTTCATGCGCCGCCAGTTCCACGCTCCCGCGCCGAACAGCAGCAGCACAAAAAAGAGCTTGAACAGGAGCGCCGCACCATATGGCGTTGTCCACAGCGATCTAAGCGGCTTGAGATGATAGACTGACGCGATCACTCCGGTGACAACAATGAGTGCGCCGCATGTGAGAGCAATCGGGGAGAATGCGTTGATCATCGACGCCACGCGAGCGCCGGGACGAATCGAGTCCGGCGTTTTGAGCGCCGCCGAGATTCCGACAATCATCATGACCGCGAGATTACCCAGCCACACGGAGCCGGCAATCACGTGAATGACATCCGCTGTGATGCTGATGAACGGCTGTGGCGTTGTAGACGCGTGCGAGCTGAGGGAAGGACTTATCGCAAGAACTATCGCTGCCAGCGTGGCCGCAAACCAGGCGTTCTTGTTCGGAGACTTGTGCGCGTAGTAGAGCGCGACGATGGCCACTATTGCGCCAAGTATCTGCAGGAGGAGCGAGACGCCCCATACCGACTTGAACATCATCGAGCCCAGCGAAATATCCGGCATATCCGCCGATTCGCGATTGAGTTTCAGCATTGCGCCGAGCAACGCTCCTGTCGCCGCCACAATTCCGAACATTGCGGCGTTCGCTGTTGCGATCTGAGAGAACAGGTCGCCGCCCTTCGGTGTGACCTTTCGCAATACCAGCGACCTGAACGCGATTACACCGATCACACCGAATATCGAGATGAACGTCAGCCATCGCGCGATGATCGCCCCCAGCGCTCCTCCGATCGCGATCGTTGCGTCATCGTGATCCTCACGTGCCGCCGCAGCATCAGTTGAAACGGAGGGCATCGGAGGTGTGACCGAAAACAGGATTACCCCTTTCGATACGTGTCCATCCCGCGCTGCCGCGCTCCAGAGAACCTGATAGCTGCCGCTCTCGAACGCTCCGGGGATTTCGGCGATAAGAACATTCGCGTCGGACGAATCACGAGTGAGATTCGTGAGTGCGACAGTGTCCCCCGTCGGCATGACGAGCTTTACATTGGAAAGACTGAGCTCGGGTTTCTCGCTGAAAACGAGAGTGATGGCAGAAGGCGCCGCGCCAAGTGTCGCACCTGGCGCAGGGTCGCTCCGCAGAAGCTTCGCGTGCGCCCACAAAAATGTGGGAAACGAGAGCAGGACAAAGAACGCAAATGCTGACTTAGTGAAGACTGTCCTCAGTCGTCAGTCCTCACTAAGTCAGCATTCAGCATTCAGTATTCGCGCGCTATGCCCGCAGCGCGTCCTTCTGTCTGTGCCCTACCGGATGCTGGTGATCGATCGAGCTCTTGTACGGGCGCTCACCGGGGCCCGTGTAAATCTGGCGCGGGCGCGCGATCTTCTGCTCCTTGTCGAGCAGCATCTCCTCCCACTGCGCGAGCCATCCCGCCGTGCGCGCAATTGCAAACAGAACCGTGAAGAAATCAGTCGGGAACGCCATCGACCGATAGATGAGGCCCGTGTAGAAGTCGACGTTCGGATACAGCTTGCGCGAAACGAAGTACTCGTCCTTCAGCGCAATCTCCTCGAGCCGCAGCGCGAGCTCGAACAGCGGATTGTTCGAGTTGCCGAGCTGCGCCAGCACCTTGTGGCACATGGCGCGGATGATCTTCGCGCGCGGATCGAAGTTCTTGTACACGCGGTGGCCGAAGCCCATGAGTCGCACGCCGCCCTTGCTGTCCTTGACCTTCGCCAGGAACTCCGGGACATGGCTCGCGTCGTCGAC
>DASROK010000263.1:0-4873 GCA_035646915.1 Gemmatimonadaceae bacterium | reverse complement strand
CGAGCCTCCGCTGCCATCGAGATCTTCCTCGTAAACCTGGAGCACGAGGTCTCCTGCAATCGCGGCCGATGCGTGGCCGGCGCCCCAGCTTCCTGACGAAAGGATGTGGCAATAGACCTTTCGTCCCGACCGTACGCCGACAGCGCACACTGTCGCCGGCTCGACACCGATGATGAAAAGCGAATCCACCACTGCCGGATTCGCCATTGGTGAATAATCAGGAAGTTTTGTGCTCCGCAGCTGAGTGCCGTCGCGCGCTCTGTAAGCGATGACCTCGTGACTGCCCGTGACGATCACAATGAGCGAATCCAGCAGAACCGGAGAGCTCATCACACTTCCGCGAGTGTACCGGCGCCACACCTCACGGCCAGTCAACCTGTCGTAGGCAACGATTCCACTGGGCGGTGAACCAAGAAACGACGGCTCATCGTTCGAGGGCTCGTTGTTGCCGAAGCCGAATATCACGAGCCTGTCCGTGATGACCGGCTCATGGTGAATCCAGTTCGGTGCGCGCACACGAAAACCTGCTTTTCCCGAATCGAGGGAGAGAGCGGCGATCTCTCCGTTTGTGTGAGCTCCGATAAAGACCTGGTTTCCAGCGATTGCGACCGGGCTCCTTACCGGGCCACCAACCAGTGTGGTCCAGCGGTACGCGGGCGCTTTGCTGTTGAGGGACGCTACGCCCGATCGCTGCGCATCGGCTCGATGCTGTCTCCATTCTCCCGTTATGTCTGAACTATCGAATGGAGACTCGATCAGGGGAGGCGCGAGAACCGTTTTGATTCTGCGAAGGCGCGTGCGCGTTTCCGGAGTGCCGCAGGTTGGTGAGCCCTCCACGCTTTCGCGCGCTTTTCGCAGCGACGAATCCCTGATCCAGATTGTGCAGCTCTTCTTTCCTTCGGTGACACGAGCCGCCCAGCCCGTATCGCCGCGTACACGAATGTCGACCGACCTCCCGGCAGCCGCGGGCATCCATTCGTGCAGTGCAGCAGCGTCGGTGGAGTACGTCCGATTTACGAGACGGTACTGTTCCTCTGCCGCTGAAAGCTCCCTGAGAAATGCCACGAGAGTCGGTGATTCAGCGCCAGCGATGATCTCCCTGGTGGACGGTGGCGGATAAATCCGCGCGAAAACGAGCGGAGAGTAAAAACGAAAAGAAATTGCGAGGGCCACGGCGAGAAGAGTCCATCTCAGCTTTGTGCTCCGGTCTCTCCACAGCGTCAGCGAAGCTATCGCAGCGAGGTATGCGAGCGCACCGATTGCGGCAACGAGCAGCCGCAGACTGAGCGTGCGCGGAAAGCGCGCCGGGCTCGCGATTGCAACTTCGAAAATGATGAGCTGCAGGCTCAGCAGTGCGACTGCTGCCCAGCGCGAGATACTCGTTGGGTTGCGAGGTGTCCGGTCGCCCTCAGGGCGCGGGTTCAACTTTTTCGAGCAGATCTCCAGCGGTTGCGCTCACCTTTCCATCATGCAGCTGGAGAGTGAACTCGCGACCCTCGCTGAAGTCCGCGACCGACGAAAGAGTTTCGCCGCGCGATCCGCGGGCGATGGAATAACCGCGCGCCAGTGTTGCGAGCGGACTAAGCGCATCGAGTTTCCCCGCAATTCCGCTGAGATCGGCCTTGCGCAGCTGAATCACACGTCGCGAAGCAAGGCGCATGTCCTTCGCGACTGTCCTGAGGTCGAGCGATGCAGATTCTCCCCGTCGCCGAATCGCAGTGACAAGTCTGCGATGTCGTGCGCCCAGTGCGTCTGACATGTCGCTGAGCGAGGGTATTGCGCGCTCTGCAGCAACAGAAGGAGTCGCGGCACGAACATCGGCGACCAGATCGCACACGGTAGTGTCGATCTCGTGTCCGATCGCAGAAATTGTTGGAATGCTCGACATCGCTACTGCGCGGGCGACTCGCTCATGATTGAACGCGTGCAGATCCTCCCGTGAGCCGCCGCCCCGCGCGATGATGAGTACATCCGCGCAACCCCATCGCATCACGAGATCGATAGCGCGGCAAATCTCGCGCGGAGCTGTTTCGCCCTGCACTGCCGCGGCCGCAATGACAAGCTTCATTCCCGGGCGGCGGCGATGTGCAACAGCGACGATGTCACGGAGTGCTGCGCCGCTCGTGCTGGTGACAACAGCAACACATTGCGGATACGGAGGAATCTGGCGCTTTCTCTCATCGGCAAGGAAACCTTCACCCTTGAGCTTTGCGATGGTCGCGTCGATTGCCTTTCGCCAGAGCCCGTCACCTGCCGCTTCGATTCTTCCAACGCGCAGCTGAATGGTGCCCTTGTTCGCAAAGAAATTCATCTGCACCTGCGCGGTCACTTCCATCCCTTCGTCGGGAGGAGCAGGAATTCTCCACTGATCCCGCGCCCAGACCACGCACTGCACCTGCGCGTTGTGATCGCGCAGACAGAAATACCAGTGGCCACTCTTGTGCTTCTTGAAGTCGACGACTTCGCCGCGAATCCAGAGAAAACCAAACTCGCGCTCGAGCGTAGTCTTGATGCGGTCGTTGAGCTGCGTGACCGACATCGCCGAGGCGCTCGATTTTCCCGGAAGCTCGAGCGGCTCGATTTGTCCGCGGCGTGAGTATCCACCGCCGTGATCGTTGTACCTGCCGTAGCTCACGCGAATAATCTCGCTGCCTTGAGCGTATTGGAAAGCAGCATCGCAATCGTCATCGGCCCCACCCCTCCCGGCACGGGAGTGATCTTCGACGCAACCTGTCGTGCGGATTCGAAATCAACATCGCCGACAAGACGATAACGACGGGGAGACGTTTCGTCAGGGATCCGATTCATTCCCACGTCGATCACAACCGCTCCAGGCTTGAGCATCTCTCCCGTCACAAGCCCCGCTCTGCCCGCCGCGGCAATCACAATGTCAGCCCGCTTCGTATGATATGAAAGATCCTTCGTGTGGCGGTGGCAAACCGTGACAGTGCAGTTTGCGCCGAGCGCATCCTGAATCAGAAGAGCTGCCATTGGCTTGCCGACAATGTTGCTGCGTCCGACAATCACACACTCTGCTCCATTGGTGTCGACATTCGATCGCCGCAGCAATTCCTGAATTCCCGCCGGGGTGCACGGCACAAAGCCGTCCCGCTCGCCAATCAGGAGCTTCCCGACATTTACAGGATGAAATCCGTCAACGTCCTTTCGCGGATCGATCGAGCGTATCACGGCGTCGGCGTCGAGGTGCCTGGGCAGCGGCATCTGAACGAGAATGCCGTGAATCAGCGGATCCCTGTTCAGCGCTGCCACTACGTCGTTGAGCTCCGATTGCGAAGCTGTCGCGGGCAGTCTCACAGTGGAACTGTGCATGCCCGCTTCGTCGGATGCTTTGCCTTTCGAGCGGACGTAGACAGTGCTTGCCGGGTCTTCTCCTATGAGCACAACCGCAAGTCCCGGTCGAATTCCCTTCTCGATAAGAAGCGCCGCTTCGCGCGCCACCTCTTCCCGAATCGACCGAGCGATCGCTACACCATCGATGAGCTCAGCGGGCAAAATCCACCGCGCGTGTCTCGCGGATCAATACCACCTTGATCTGTCCCGGATACTGCAGCTCGGCTTCGATGCGGCGCGCAATTTCTTCGCTGAGCGTTGTCATGCGCGCGTCGTCGATGTCGTCGGGCGTGACAATCACGCGCACTTCGCGCCCCGCCTGAATCGCAAAGACTTTTTCTACTCCGCGGTAGCTCGATGCAATTCGCTCGAGTCCTTCCAGACGCTTTACGTACGTTTCGAATGCTTCGCGGCGTGCGCCTGGTCGCGACCCTGAAATTGCATCTGCCGCCTGCACGAGAACGGAGATTTCGCTTTCATGCGGAACGTCATCGTGATGTGCAGCGATGCAGTTGATGACGAGCGGATGCTCGCCATAACGCGTCGCCATTTCCACGCCGAGCTGGACATGTGTGCCTTCGTGCTCGTGGGTCAGAACTTTTCCCATGTCGTGCAGCAATGCACCTCTTCTCGCCATTGCCACGTCGAGACCAAGCTCCGCTGCCATGATTCCAGCGAGCCACGCAACTTCCTGCGAGTGATGCAGGATGTTCTGTCCGTAACTCGTGCGCCACCGCATGCGGCCAATCAGCTTGATGACTTCCTGATGAAGCCCGTGCACGCCGCTCGCATACGCCGCACGCTCACCAGTATCGATGATTCCAGCATCGACTTCTTCGCGGGACTTGGCGACCACTTCCTCGATGCGGCCCGGATGAATTCTTCCATCCGCGACAAGCTTCTCGAGCGAAAGACGCGCGATCTCACGACGCACCGGATCGAAGCATGACACTACTACTGTATCAGGCGTGTCGTCGATGATGACGTCGACACCGGTCGCGAGCTCGAACGCGCGGATGTTTCGTCCTTCGCGACCAATGATGCGGCCCTTCATTTCATCATTCGGCAATGCAACCGCTGATACTGTAGTCTCCGCAGTCTGCTCAGCAGCAATCCGCTGGATCGCAAGAGCGATGATCTTCTTTGCTTCGCGATCGGCGTTACGACGCGCGGCTTCGCGGATATCGCGAATGCGGTTCGCTGCATCTGCCTGGGCTTCATCAGCAAGCCGCTGCACCAGCTCCGCTTTTGCTTCCTGCGCTGAGAGACCAGCAAGCTGTTCGAGGCGCCTGCGCTCGTCTGCCATCAGGCGATCGAGTTCCTGCTCGCGTGACTGCAGCGCTTCCTGCCTGCGTCCGACATCAGCGGCGCGGGATGACGCGTCTTTCTCACGCTGCTCGAGAAGGTCGTATTTGCGATTGAGGAGGCTGTCACGCTCACCGACGCGGCGCTCCTCTGCCTCGATCTCCTCGCGGCGCTTGCGGGCTTCCAGCTCCCAGTCCTCGCGCAGCTTGATCAGCTC
>DASROK010000262.1:0-2843 GCA_035646915.1 Gemmatimonadaceae bacterium | reverse complement strand
CGTTCAGGCCGGCGATCGAATCCGGCTGAGCGTCGCCGGCGGAAAACGCTGGCTCTCCGGCTTCACGGATGTGACGGTGGAAGACGGATCGATTGGACTTACCGCCCGCCCACTCGCTGCGTTCAGATTTGAAATGGGTGCCGGGCTGGCGCGGCCGCATTCCACAATCACTGCAACCGATACAATTCCGGGTGTCGGACCGGGAACTCAGGTGTGCACCAATAGTGGAAGCGGAAATGGCCGCGGCAACGGTAAAAACCGCGGCACGACTTGCACTGCTGTTCCACCGCCGGGAACGATCATTCGGACTCAGTCGGAATCATCAGCGAATGTTTTCGTCGGCGCTGTTCGCGGCGTGCTGAGAAAGGCCGGCGGTCGAAGCTCGCTCGATTTGCGGGCGACTCGCTCACTGCTCGACGCGACCCCAGTGCTCGTGATCAACAGGGTAGTGCGAAATGAAGTGGCGGGCCGCGCTGATGTCGAAATGATTCCGAGACTCAAGCTTCGTGTTGGAGGCAGAGCCGGATCATACAACGCGACGGGCGATGACAACACGCGCGTGTCGCTCCTTGGCGGACTTGCGTACGCTGCGAGCAATGCCGTCGAAGTGAGCGGAGTATTTCAGCGGCTCACGTTCGGCCACGAAACGTCGAGCGGTTACTTCGCTCCCAAGGTGGCTCAGCTCGCGGAGCTCGGGAGTTATGCAGAGTTCGAATCGCTGAATGGAAGCGTGCTGGCGCTCGATGCCGGAATTGGAGCCCAGCGTCTCCAGGAGTTCACCAGCGCTATGGGAGACTGGGAGCCATCATACAGACTGTTTGCATCGCTCGATGTTCCTTTCCGTCCCGGGAGCGCGATGCACTTCGAGCTGGACAGCTACGATTCTCGATTGGGGAGCGACGCACCGTCGTCAACATCGAGCTGGAAGTCTGTCTCACTTTCTGCATCACTGAGACTGGCGCTGCATTAGAGACTTCCGTAATTCTCGTGTACTACGGACTACGGGAACTACGGAACTACGGAACTACGGAACTACGGAACTACGGAACTACGCGTACAGCTCTGAAGCACAGATGACGCAGATGTCTCGCAGATGACACAGATAACTACAGAAACCTCTTTGTTTTTGACTGCGGACCAGTGGTCTTGCCGCCGTTAACCTTAAGAGGTTCATGTTGTTTCTGTGTCATCTGCGAGGCATCTGTGTCATCTGTGCTTCAGAGCAGTACGCGTAGTACCCGTAGTTCCGTAGTTCCGTAGTTCCGTAGTTGGCTAAAAGCAAACATCCGGGAACCGATGACTGCCGCGACTGAAACTCAACTTGTAACTCTCCAGGACATCAAACGCGCTGCGGAAATTCTGTCGCCTGTCGCGATAAGAACGCCACTGCTCTACGACGACGTGCTGAGCGAACAGCTTGGCGCGGAGATCAGGTACAAACCGGAATGTTTGCAGCGGGCGGGTGCGTTCAAGTTTCGCGGCGCATACAACTATCTGCATTCGCTCCCTGAAGACCTGCGAAAGAAAGGCGTAGTTGCGCCTTCGTCAGGAAATCACGGGCAGGGTGTAGCAATGGCAGCGAAGCTGTTTGGAGTTCCCGCAACTGTGGTCATGCCGACAAACGTCACTTCCGCCAAGCGTGCCGGCGCGGAGCGGCTCGGTGCGCGCATTGTCCTCGCCGGAACCACGACGCAGGATCGCGCGGACAAAGCGAAAGAGATCTGCGAAGCAGAGGGCATGACACTCGTTCATCCTTACGACGATCCGATGATCATCGCAGGGCAGGGAACCGTTGGACTCGAGATCGCGGAAGATTTACCTGACGCGGAAATGGTGCTTGTTCCTGTCGGTGGTGGGGGCTTGAGCGCCGGTGTCGCAACGGCGATGAAGCTGATGGTCCCCGGAGTGAGAGTCATTGGAGTAGAGCCCGAGAGCGCGCCGAAGCTTTATCGCGCGCGGCAGGAGGGAGCTCCGGTGAGACTCGATGCAACGGGCGGTCTTGCCGACGGTTTGCAAGCGGTCGAGATCGGCGGAAGACCGTTCCATCATCATCAGGCTTACATCGATGATGTCGTGCTTGTCGATGACGGCCCGCTGCCACGCGCGATGCAGCATCTGCTGGACAGAATGAAAGTCGTAGTCGAGCCAAGCGGGGCGATCACCGTCGCTGCTCTCATGACCGGAAAGGTGAAGCCAGCGCGCACTACCGTTGCGGTTCTGAGCGGCGGGAACATCGAATGGAGCGGACTGAAGCAGATCCTAACCTGAAGACCGCAAAACGCGGTATCAGGTATTAGAAAAAAACCTCTTGTGATTTAACGACGGGTATCGCGCGGGCGCGAACCGCCGCACCGACCTGCTCTGTAGTCGCGCGGCTCACATTCGAAGAACGCGGTCGCCCACAACCCGCGTTTTGCTTTTCGTGCATCCGCAACCGCGCGGCGGATTCGCTCCACGTATTTCACGTTGGGCGGATATACGAGCGCCGTGACGTATCCCGACCACGCCATTTCTTCGTTAACCATTCTTCCGTCGGGAAGATAGATGTACCCGAGAATGCGGTTGAAAGAATCCCGAAGTCTTACATCAGTCTCGATGGTCACTGATGTTCCAACGGGCATCAGTGATTCCAGCTGCTTTCGGGCGTCACGGCCGGGTGCCCCTTGTGAGAGCTCTGGTGCGTCGATCAGGAGGAGCCTGACTCGGCCGGCGGCACCGCAGTAAGCGGTGTCGCCGTCCGAGACTCTCGTGATCCTGCATTGAATCTTTTCGCCAATGCGTGAAGGCGCCTGCTCGCTGGGGACAGCATCGCGATATGCATCCGTCTGACCACGTCCTTCGTT
>DASROK010000261.1:0-2811 GCA_035646915.1 Gemmatimonadaceae bacterium | reverse complement strand
GCTCGGTACAGCGCCGGCATCAGAAAATGGTGGAGGAAGCTCCGAGTGTTGCGGTTTCGCCGGAGCTCAGGCGGGAGATGGGCGCAACGGCGGTGCGAGCAGCGAAGGCTGCTGGATATGTGAATGCGGGCACCTGCGAGTTTCTTCTCGACAAGGACGGAAAGTTCTACTTCCTCGAGATGAATACGCGCCTTCAGGTCGAGCATCCGGTGACCGAGCTGGTCACCGGAATCGATCTGGTTCAGTGGCAGCTGCGAGTTGCCGCCGGTGAAGCGCTGCCGTTCAGGCAGGAAGAGATCACGCCGAAAGGCTGGGCGATTGAATGCCGCATCACGAGCGAAGACGCATCGAACGGCTTTCTGCCATCGACAGGGCGGGTGAGCTATCTCCATTTGCCGTCGGGACCTGGCGTAAGATGGGACGGAGGAATCGAGGCGGGCAGTGAGATCGGGCTTCATTACGACCCGATGCTGGCGAAGCTCATTGTGTGGGCTCCTGACCGCGACCTCGCCATCGAGCGAATGCAGCGCGCTTTGCTCGAGCTCACAATCGAAGGCGTGGAGACCTCGCGGGATTTTCACCTTCGACTGATGGAAGACGAAGAGTTCCGGCGCGGCGACATCGAGATCCAGTGGCTGGAGCGAAGGCTCGATTCTCTGGTATCGGTTAAGCCGCCGCAGGAAACACGACGAGCGGCTGCGATCGCTGCCGCGCTGCTTGCCGATCGCGACAGGAATCGCGGCACAACAACGATTCCTGCGGACAACGCATTAGAGACAGCTGGGTGGCGGAGAGTGGGAAGACTCGAGGGCCTTCGCTGATGTCGCAGGTGATATCGGTCGAGATAGAGTCGATTGCAGCGGGCGGCGACGGGGTAGGGAGGAGCAGCGGGCTGGTAGTGTTCGTGCCGAGGACGGCCGCCGGAGAGCTGGTGACGGCGCGGATCAGCGGGAAAGGCTCATTTGCACGCGGATCGCTTCGCACTATCGCTCGCGCTTCAGAAGACCGGATCGAACCGCCCTGCCCGCACTACACTCGCGACCGGTGTGGAGGGTGTCAGATCCAGCACATCGCGTATTCGGCGCAGCTCCGGGCAAAGAAACGCATCGTGAAGGATGCGGTCGAGCGGATCGGGAAGCGGCATGCGGAAGTCGCAGATGTTGTTCAGAGCGACGCTGAGTGGCGTTATCGAACCAAGCTGACCCTGGCAATGAAGCGGGCCTCGAGCGGGGAGTGGATTGCGGGGCTCCATCAGTACGACAACCCGGCGAAGATTTTCGCGCTGAGCGATTGCCCCATTACCGACCGCGCTGTCGTCACGACGTGGCGTGAGATCCTCGACAAGCAGGCATTTTTTCCGCCAGTGCAGGCGCTGCGGGGGAGCGTTCGGATTACCGGTGACGGTCCCGTGTTCGTAATGATGGGCGGGATGCGATGGAGCAACGCGTCCGGTTTTTTCGACTCGGTAAAATCCCTCGTGGCCGCGTGGTGGGAAAACGACGAGGGATACCGGAGACCGATCGGGGACCGCCGTCCCAAGCGGTCGTTACAGCCTCCCGCGGCATCTTTTGCGCAGGTTAATGCAGAGGTTGCGACGAATCTCCGAAAACATGTAATCGCAACGGTTTCCGCCTACTCACCTAAGACAATAGTTGATGCATATTCCGGCTCTGGCGATACCGCGATCGCGCTCGCAAAGGCGGGCGCGAAGGTGACTGCGATCGAGCTCGACAACGATTCCGCGCGCTGGTGTGCGCTGCATCTTACGGAGGGATCCGTTTCGCTGAGGGCGCGCGTCGAAGAAGTGCTGGCCAGGTCCCTTCCAGCGGATGCAGTCATTCTCAATCCCCCGCGTTCCGGGACTGATGCAAGAGTCACTGAGATCCTGAATGAGGCGAATGAAAAGCCACGCGTGATCGCTTACATCAGCTGCAATCCGGCAACGCTCGCTCGCGATATCGCGAGGCTTCCCGGATACCGTGTGGAATCACTCGTTCCCTTCGACATGTTCCCGCAAACGGCTCACATCGAAACAGTCTGCAAGCTGGTTCCCGAGGCGGCATGAAATACGTCGTCGACCTGAATGGGGAACGGAGCGAGCTCCAGGTAGAGGGCGAGACCGTCACCATCGACGGCCATGGTGTTCTTGCGAAGGTCGACGAGATCGACGGCACGCCGGTGCGCATTGTGACAATCGGGAGCGAGGTTCATCGCATCATTGTCAGAAAGGGATCGACGAAAGGGGCCTACACCCTGTGGGTGGACGGTTTTCGTTTCGAGGGCGAGGCGCTGGACGAGAGGACGCGGACCATTCGGGACATCACCGCGGTTTCCTCCAGGCCGACTGGACCTGCTCCGATTGTTGCGCCGATGCCGGGGCTGATTGTGAGAGTGAATGTCGCTGTCGGGGATTCGGTCCAGTCCGGCCAGGGAGTTGTGGTGATGGAAGCGATGAAAATGGAAAACGAGCTTCGTTCGGCCGCCCCTGGAAAAGTCAGGACGGTGAATGTTCAGCCGGGAAAAGCGGTCGAGAAAGGGACTGTTCTGGTGGAGCTCGAATAGGTGTTTCAGGAACGGGGCATGCGGGGAAGTTTCCGACCCTGCTTCGGACTTCGTCATGTCGTGGCCCCGTATCTCCCTCATCTCTGCAGTCGCAGTCGCTCTAGCCTGCTCTGACAATCCCGTCCGCGCTCCCGCGCCGGACGATGCAATCGCGTTGAGGCCGCGCGCAGCGGTGAATCCCCCGCCTGCTGCGTCGCTGACCATCAAGGTCGATGTCCCTGCGAGCATGCGGACATCTCCATTCAACGT
>DASROK010000260.1:0-2907 GCA_035646915.1 Gemmatimonadaceae bacterium | reverse complement strand
CGAGAAAGCCGAACGCGAAGGTGCGCTTCGTCCTGGTGGGACAATCGTCGAAGGAACGAGCGGCAATACAGGCGTCGCACTGGCGATTGCAGCAGCACTTCGCGGGTACAAGTGCATCTTCACGATGCCGGACAAAATGTCGCAGGAAAAAGTCCGGCTGCTGAAAGCGTTTGGTGCTGAGGTAATCATTACTCCAACAGCAGTGCCGCCGGATCATCCTGACAGCTACGTGATGATGGCGAAGAGAATCGCGGCAGAAACACCGAATGCAATTCTCGCCGATCAGTTCTACAATCTCGCGAATCCTCAAGCGCATTATGAATTCACTGGTCCCGAGATCTGGGATCAGACGGAAGGCCGGATAACTCACTTCGTAGGGGCGGCTGGAACCGGTGGCACTATCACCGGAGTTGGTCGCTACCTCAAGGAAAAAAACCCGGAGATCAAAGTGATCTCAGGTGATCCGGTCGGGTCGATTCTGGCGGATTACTGGCGCACGGATGGCAAGCAGCTGAAGGAAGGCGTTCCGTATAAAGTCGAAGGAATCGGACAGGACAAAATTCCTGGAACGCTCGACATGAGCGTGATAGACGATTATCAGACCGTCAGCGACAAAGACGCATTCGCGATGGCTCGGCGACTAACGCGAGAAGAGGGGCTCTTTGCCGGTGGTTCGTCAGGGCTTATCGCTCACGTTGCGCTTCGAGTTGCGCGCAAGGTCAACGATCCGAATGCGTTTGTCGTGACGATGTTGTGCGATACAGGTGAGCGATATCTCTCGAAGGTCTACAACGACGAATGGATGAGAGAGAATCAATTGCTCGACTCTCCACGCGTGACCCTGTTTCACGTGCTCGGTGGAAAGGAAAGTGAGGATGGTGCTCCGGCGGTGATCAGCGTTGCTCCGGGTGCAATTGTCCGACAGGCGCTTGGTCTCATGGCGTTGCATGATGTTTCGCAATTGCCGGTAATGGATGGTGCAAACTGCGTTGGATCCGTGAGTGATTGGTCGCTGTCGCAGAAGAGTCTCGAGAACCCGAAGCTGTTGGATGCAACGGTAAGCGATGTCATGGAGTCGCCGTTTCCAGTCGTGGCGGCCGATCAGCCGGTAGACAGCGTCGTGAAGCTGCTGTCGAAATCAAATCCGGCAGTACTTGTGCGTGATAATGGAAAAGTGCGGGGCATAGTCACGCGATCCGACATGCTTCGCTTCATGATGTCACGCTAAACCGGAAAACAGTGAAGATCACAGTATTGATGGGCGGAGCTTCCGCCGAGAGGAACGTGTCGCTCGCTTCGGGAATCCGGATTGTAAATGCGCTGCGATCACGAGGGCATGAAGTGACGGCATTCGATCCGTCACGTGGACTGATCAGCGCTGAAGAAGAGAAAATGCTGAACGAAGGTCCCGTAGGAACGGAGCCTCCATCGCTGGAGGCGCTCGCTTCGACGACTGGCGGATCGTTCCTGCCCGCTCTCGAGAGACTGCCGGAAATTGCCGGAGCGGACGTTGTATTTCTCGGTCTTCATGGGGGCCAGGGAGAAGACGGCACGCTTCAGGCTTTACTCGACATGGCTCACGTCACATACACAGGAAGTGGATTGCTGGCGAGTGCTCTGGCGATGGACAAGGATCTGTCGAAAAGACTATTTCGGGCGGCTGGAGTACAGACTGCGGATTGGGTGATGGCGCCTGCATCCATAGAAGAGGTCGAGAAGAAGTTCGGGCTGCCCGTGATTGTAAAACCGTCCAAACAGGGGTCGACTGTCGGCCTGACGGTCGTGAAAAAGCGCGAGCAGTTTGATGCAGCGGTTGCCGAGGCGCTGAAATATGACGATGAGGTAATGATCGAGAGATTTATTCCCGGTCGGGAGATTACGGTCGGCGTATTGGGGGACAGGGTGCTTCCGGTGGGGGAAATAAAACCGAAGCATGAGATCTACGATTATGAGTGCAAATACACTGCGGGAATGGCAGAGGAAGAGTTCCCGGCGAAGCTGACTGTGGAGGAAACAGCGGACGTTCAGAGGCAGGCCCTGGCAGCGTTTCAGGCCCTCAAATTGGGGGGCTGTGCGCGTGTTGATTTTCGGCTGCTTTCGTCCGATGATTTTGCCGAAAAAAAGCGTGGCGAATTCTACTGTCTGGAGGTAAATACGTTGCCCGGCATGACGGAGCTAAGTCTCATTCCGCAAGGCGCGGCAGCGCTCGGGCTGTCGTTCGCTGATCTTTGTGAAGAGATTGTCCGCCTCGCCGTGGAGAGGAACAGACCACCGCAGGCCGTGTTATAGAATCAAGGCTTCAATCTTTCAGTTGAATTCTCAAATGTCCGAGACGCTTTTCGATTCGCCACAACGACGTGCAATGACACCAGCGGTGCAGTGGCTGCTGGCGGCGAACATCGGCGTCTACTTTCTCCAGCTGACGCTATTCGGTTCGGATCAGGTTTACGCCGCGCTCGGGCTTTCGTTTGGTGATCTCTCGTCGGGCTGGTGGACGCCGTTCACCTACATGTTCGTTCACGCGGGGTTGTGGCATCTCGCGTTCAACATGCTAGCACTGTGGATGTTCGGGCCGCGAGTCGAAGACAGCTGGACATCACGTGGATTTCTGTACTTCTATTTATGGTGCGGGTTGGGCGGCGCTGTTGCTCATCTTCTGCTTCAGCAGAACAGCGGGTTGATAGGGGCATCGGCCGCAGTGAGCGGAGTGATGCTCGCGTATGCGTTGAGATGGCCCGATGAAGAGGTGTATCTCTTCGGCGTAATTCCGATGAAGACGCGGTGGCTCGTGATCTGGCTGGCCGTGATCAACCTTGCGATGGGCGTTTCGTCGACGAGAGGCGGAAACGGAATAGCGTGGTTTGCCCATATCGGCGGGCTTGCGTTCGGATGGGTCTATCTGCGCGT
>DASROK010000259.1:0-4570 GCA_035646915.1 Gemmatimonadaceae bacterium | reverse complement strand
ACAGGACGGAACGCGAAGCGCTCAGTTTGCCGGAGGCGCCGGCGGCGCTTCGGCAACCGGCGGCGGTTTCCGCAACATCAATCCACTCGACGGTACTGTCGACCTGAATCCGGACTATATCTTCGAATCGAAAGGCCGGCTGGTTCCCGGCGGGTATGAAGTCGAGGTCCGGATTCCATTCAAGAGCCTTCGGTATCAGGACGCACGCGTGCAGTCGTGGGGAATCCATGTCCTCCGGCGGATACAGCACTCCGGTTTTCAGGATACGTGGGCCCCTGCAATTCGCGCGAACGCAAACTTCCTCGCGCAGTCGGGCACACTCGACGGGCTGCGCGACATGCATCGCGGGCTTGTGCTCGAAGCAACACCGACGATGACGGCACGCGTTGACGGAACGCCGAGGGTGAACGCGGATCGCGTTTACAAGGGGAAGACTGAGCTGGGGGCCGATGCCAGATGGGGCATTCGCCAGAACCTCACACTCAATGCGACAGTCAATCCTGATTTCTCGCAGGTCGAAGCCGACATCGGCCAGGTTCTCCTGAACGAAAGATTTGCCCTTTTCTATCCCGAGAAGCGTCCGTTCTTTCTCGATGGTCTGGAGTTGTTCGATTCTCCCAACCAGCTGATATACACGCGCCGCATTGTCGAGCCTCGGGGTGGAGTGAAGCTCACGGGTAAGGTCTCAGGCGTGAACGTCGCTGCGATGACAGTGCAGGATGACGACCTGTATTCATGGAACAGCAATCATCACCCGGTATTCGGGATCGCACGACTGAGGCGCGACTTCGGTCCTGCCTACACCCTCGGCTCCGTTTTCACAACGCGTGAAGATGGCGATGACTACTCACGAATGGCCGCCGCAGATTTTCGCTTCTATCACTCGAAGCTCTACTTCGTTCAGCTGCAGGCTGCAGAGTCATGGACCGACAGTATCGGAGACAACCATGACGGGTCTCTCCTGCAGGCTGACTGGGATCGAACAGGAAGAGCGTGGGGTTTTCATTATACTCTTCGCGGAGTCGAGCCCGGATTCAACGCCGCTGCAGGTTTTGTAAATCGCACCGGACTCGTCGAAGCCCGGACGTTCAACCGCTTCAGTTTTTACGGCGCACGCGATGCTCTCGTCCAGACATACGGCACTTTCGTGCAGCTCTCGCGTGCGTGGGATTATTCGTCGGGTCGTCCTTTGATCGAGAGCACGGAAAATTTCTCACCGTCTGCAACTCTTCGCGGCGGCTGGCAGCTGAGCGGTGCAATCGGACGCAACGGATTTGCGTACGATCCTGCCAGCTATCAGGATCTTTCGGTGGTCACGAACAATGGAGCTCTCTCCGATACCACGGCCTTCGCGGTTCCGGGATTTGAGGGTGATCAATGGAGTGAATCATTCAGGGTCACCACACCGACACTCAAGTTCATGAGCGCAACCGCGGGTGTGACTCGCGGCAGCACGCCGATTTTCCGGGAAGCATCACCCGGTTTTAGCACGCGTCTCGATGCCGCGATTGACCTTCGCCCGACAACTTCCATTCGGGCATCACTTTCATTTTCGCGGCTTACACTCGACCGCAAATTCGACGATTCCCGTTTTTCAACTGAGACCATTCCGCGCATCAAAGTCGAGTATCAGATGACACGCGCGATATTCTTTCGTCTCGTTGGCCAGTATGCGGCACGATCACGGTCTTCACTCATCGACCGCAACGGCAAAGCGATCCTGGTGAACGGAGTTCTCGACGCCGGAACGAAATCGAACGAGTTCACAACAGACTGGCTCTTCAGCTACCGGCCAATCCCCGGGACTCTCGCCTACCTCGGCTACGGCTCAACCATGACCGAGTCGAAGGAGTTTCGCTTCAGCAATCTCGAGAGAACACGGGATGGTTTCTTTGGAAAGCTGAGCTATCTCTTCCGATTTTAACAACAACCAGAAAGGCGGTGCCGGGTTCCGGATGGCCACCTGATGTTCGAAGGGCGCGCGCAATCGTTCTCGAGCATGGCTGGAACGCAACAGCGTACCAGATAGTCAATCCTGGTATCTCCCACTGGTTCTCCAAGCTCGATGCTGCAGTAGTCGGTTTCGTGCACTCGGCTGGATATCGCGTTGTGGCCGGCGCTCCGGTCTGCGCTGCAGATCGTCTTGCCAGCGTAGTGGAGGAATTCGAAAGTGATTCAGCCGACGCAGGTGACGATGTGTGTTATTTCGGAGCCGAGCGGAGGCTCGAGTCGGTAATCGCCGGCAGCGAGGCGCACTCGAAGGCTCTGCTTGGTTCGCAGCCGGCATGGGATCCCGCGCATTTCGACGCAGTCATCAAGTCTCACTCTTCTCTTCGTGCGCAGCTGAACCGCGCGAGGAACAAGGGCGTGACTATCGTGGAGTACACGCCGCAGCAGGCGATGGAGTCACGCGAGCTGCAGGACGTCCTCAGGAAGTGGCTGTCCACACGCGGTTTGCCCCCGCTTCATTTCCTTGTCGAGCCCGAGACACTCGAGCGGCTGCTGGATCGGCGGATTTTTGTCGCTCGCGCTGGTAAATCGACCGTGGCATTTGCTGTTCTGTCTCCGATACCTGCACGCAATGGATGGTTAGTCGAGCAGTTCCCGCGACTTCATGGTGCGCCGAACGGAACTATCGAGCTTCTGCTTTCGACTGCCGTCAGAGCAATCGCAGAATCGGGCGCGACCTATGTGACGCTGGGGCTTGCGCCTCTCGCTCGTCGTGACAATGTCACGAGCAAGGACGAATCGTTGTGGCTCCGGAGCGCATTGAGATTTGCGGCAATGCACGGAAAGCGATTCTACAACTTTCGCGGACTCGAATCATTCAAGTCGAAGTTCCGTCCGGATTCATGGGAGCCTGTTTACGCGATCGAGAGCTCGCAGCGGTTCTCCATGAAAGCCCTGATCGCCATTGCCGGGGCCTTTCTGTTCAAGAGATCCTGAAGCTTGCGAAACGCTTACATGTCAATCCATTGACACTATGTCAATGGATTGACATCATAACGTGTCGAATCCGGAGGATCGCAAGGTGGAAGACCTGGGCCCGCGCGAACGCCAGATAATGGCAATCATCTACAGACTCGGCCGCGCTACCGCGACCGAAGTTCAGGCCGAGCTGCCTGATTCGCTGAGCAACTCTGCAGTCAGGGGAATGCTGCGGCTGCTCGAAGAGAAAGGGCATCTCAAACATGAGCACGATGGCCCGCGCTACGTCTATCGGCCGACAGCGAATACGGTCAAGGTCAGCCAGAGCGCTGTTCGACATCTGGTCAAGACATTCTTCGACAACTCTGCATCGAGCGCTGTCAGCGCCATGCTTGGCATGTATGAAGGAAGACTCAGGGAAGATGACCTCGATCGTCTCGAAGCGGCGATCGAACAGGCACGGAAGCGAGGAACTGCAAAATGATCCGGTACGCGAACATCATTGCCGATTACCTGGTGTCTCTCCCCTTCCCGGCACTCCTGATTCTCAAGAGCAGCATCGTACTGATGGCCGGTGCGCTCATCGCGATTCTTCTGCATCGCTCTGCTGCATCGATGCGTTACGCGGTGTGGGCACTCGCACTTTCCGCGATCATCGTGCTTCCTTTCGGCATGCTCGCAGCTCCGCCATTGGCGGTTCGCATCGCAAGAGCACCAGACGTCGTAGAGAATTTTTCGTTCGATCCTGTGACTGTAGCTCCCTCCGGGTCAACGATTACGAACACCATTCACTCTGATAACCCGCAGTCCATGCGGCTCGATCTCTCCGGTGAGCAGAAGCTTCTTCTGCTCTGGCTGGCAGGGTCCGTTCTTCTGCTCGGACGAATGGTCATTGCACGTATCTCACTCGCGCGGCTCACCCGAAAATCCAGCTTGCTGGACAATGCGGAGTGGACCGGGTTCGTTTTGCGGGAGTCGTTTCATCTTGGCATCGAGCGTCGTATTCGATTGTTCGCCAGCGATAGAGTGAGCACTCCGCTCGCAGCGGGAGTTACTGATGCTTTCATCATTCTTCCGTCGAGCGCGAGCGAGTGGACTGATGGGCACAAGGAAATCGTTCTTCGTCACGAGCTTTCTCATATCGCCCGCGGAGACGCGCTCGTCTGTGTCTTGTCCGGCATCGCGTGCGCGCTTTACTGGTTCAATCCGCTGGTATGGATTGCGTCACGAAAGCTGCGAGCGGAGCAGGAACGCGCATGTGACGACAGTGTTATCACTCTTGGAACTCCTCCCGTCGAGTATGCGAGTCACCTTCTCGAGGTTGCACGCTCGGCGCGGAACATCGGAATGTCTTCATTTGTGTCGGTTGCGATGGCGCGGCCCTCACAGCTCGAGGGAAGACTGCTGGCCGTTCTCAATAATCGTCGTCGCAATTCACTCACGCGCACTCGCAGGGCAGGAACTGTCATGGTGGCGCTGTTGCTGCTTCTCGGTGTATCGGCGCTTCGCCCAATGCGCGCGGAGAGCGCGGTCATTGTTGCAAGTCAGACTGCTCCCGTATTCGTCACGGCTGCACTGCCCGAGTCTGAGCACAAAGTGGCGCGTGATGATTCCACCGTCACGGGTGATGTCAAAGTCGAAA
>DASROK010000258.1:0-9941 GCA_035646915.1 Gemmatimonadaceae bacterium | reverse complement strand
ACGCTCACCTTGCCGCGGGTTTTTCCATTCACCTGAATCACGAGGTCGATCTTTTCTTCAGCGGCCAGTGCCTCATCGAACTTTGGCCATCTTGAATTGAAAACCGATTCCTGATGGCCGAGCCTCAACCACAGCTCCTCTGCAATGTGAGGGGCGAATGGTGACACCAGCTGAACCAGCGACTCGACCTCCGCACGAACAGGTTTTCGCTCTCCGCGGCGCAGCGAGTTCATGTATTCCATCATTGCGGCAACCGCGGTGTTGTAGCTGAGCTTCGGAATGTCCTCACCGACTTTGCGAATTGTCTGGTGCAGCTTGCGCATCACTTCAGGATCACCTGAGCCATTGGCATTCGTTGCGTCGACCACCGTATTTACCGATGCCCACAGTCGATCCAGGAATCGCTTTACTCCCGAGATGCTTGCATCGCGGAAATCGCCGCCTTCCTCGAACGGCCCGAGGAACATGAGATAGGTGCGAAACGCATCTGCGCCCCACTTCTCGATGTAGTGGTCCGGCACTACGACATTGCCGCGGCTCTTCGACATCTTCGCGCCGTTCCTGATGATGAGACCGTGCGCACGGAAACGTGTGAACGGCTCCTCGAATGTCAGGAATCCCATGTCGTGCAGGACCATCGTGATGAAGCGCGAATACAGAAGATGCAGAACTGCGTGCTCGTTGCCGCCGATGTAGCTGTCGACAGGCAGCCACTTCTGCGTCAGGCTCGAGTCGAAAGGGACTTCGTCGATTCCGACGCTCGGGTAGCGCAGGAAATACCACGCGCTGTCGAGGAAAGTGTCGGACACGTCGGTCTCCCGGCGCGCCATCTTTCCGCAAGTTGGACACGGCACGCGATACCAGTCTTCGTGGCGCGCGAGCGGCGACACACCTGAGTCATCAGGCTTGAAGTCTTCGACGTGCGGCAGCAGAACCGGAAGATCTTTTTCCGGGACAGGTACCGCGCCATGCTCGTCGCAGTAGATGATCGGAATCGGCGGTCCCCAGTATCGCTGTCGCGAGATGCACCAGTCGTGCAGACGGTAGTTCACGAACGACTTGCCTGCGTTCTTCGCCTGCAGCATCGAGGTGATCTCACGCTTTGCAGTCGCGACAGTCATTCCATCAAACTGAGCGGAGTTCACGATCACTCCGCGCTCGTTTTCAGTGAAAGCTGACTCGAGCGGCGCTGACGGGTCTTCACCTTCAGCGCATACGACACGGACAATCGGCAGGCCGAAAACTTTCGCGAACTCGAAATCGCGCTCGTCGTGACCGGGCACCGCCATGATTGCGCCGGTGCCGTATTCCATCAGGACGTAATCCGAAATCCAGATCGGAATCTCTTCTCCGTTCGCCGGATTGATCGCATACGCGCCGGTGAATACTCCGGTTTTTTCGGTGTTCGACTTTCTCGAGACCACATCCTGTTTGGAGCTGCGCGCGACATACTGATCGACAGCACTCTTATAGAGTGCCCCGGTCAGTGAAGGGACGAGCGGGTGCTCCGGTGCCAGCACCAGATACGTCGCGCCGAAAACGGTGTCCGGCCGCGTCGTGAAAACGCGAATCGAATGCTGCTCACCGTTTCTCTTCGCGACGAAACTCAGCTCCGCACCTTCCGACCGGCCGATCCAGTTGCGCTGCGCCGTCTTTGTTGTCTCGGACCAGTCGAGCGTATCGAGATTACCGAGCAGGCGCTGCGCGTAGTCGCTGATCCTGAAGAACCACTGGCTCAGGAACCGCTGCTCGACAGGCGTGTCGCATCTCTCGCACGCGCCGCCAATGACCTGCTCGTTCGCGAGCACGGTCTTGCAGCTGGGACACCAGTTCACTGCAGCCTGCTTCTTGTACGCGAGTCCCTGTTTCAGGAGCTGCAGAAAAACCCACTGAGTCCATTTGTAGTACTCAGGGTCGGTGGTCGAGAGCGAATGGCTCCAGTCGACCATCAATCCGGCTCTCTCGAGCTGCCTGCGGAAGTTGGCGATGTTCTGCGGAATGAGGTCCATCGGATGCTTCTGGACCTTCAGCGCATAGTTCTCCGAGTGAATCCCAAACGCGTCGTAGCCCAGGGGCTCGAAGACGTTGTGCCCCTGAAGCCTCTGGAATCGTCCATATATGTCGTTCCCTACGAACGCGAAGAGGTTGCCGACATGGAGCCCCTCCGCAGAGGGGTAGGGGAACATCATCAGCGCGTAGAACGGGTCCGGAGCGTTGGCAACATCGACGGTGTTCGTCGCCAGATCGCGCCAGCTCTCCTGCCACTTGAGCTCGACTTGGGATGGGTCGTAGCCCGCACTCTCCTCAGTCGGGTTGGGATTCACCGCGTTACTCATGATTACAAAGTAGCTGTACCGTCAATCACCGTAATAGTGGAAATGCATCAGCTATCGCCGATGGGACCAACTCTCGAGCTCACTGAGGCCGAGCGCCAGTACACTCCGTCATGGGACGGAATACCGGTCGTTGACGTACACCGCAGCGTCTTCTCTCCCTTTGTCTCCTTCTTCCAGCGCCACGCAGCATTCGCGATTGTCTTCTCGGTCTCCGTCGCCCAGGTCGGCATCGGGTGGATAGCCTACCGGCTGTTCCATCTTCTGTCGCCCGATGTTCAAAGGGCATTTCTCGCATCTGGTGATGTTCGGTGGACCCTCGCTGTCGGAGTTGTGTGGATTGCCGCGCTTCTTGTGCTCGCGTCGGTGATGCTCCTGAGGCTTACGAGCTCGCGCCTCACCGCCCCGATTGTGGAGCTGGCGCGTGTGTCGGAGTCGGTAGCAAACGGAGACCTGACCGTTCCATTCGCCCCTGCCACGACAGCGAACGAGGTTGGACGGCTCAGCCGCGCGACTTCAGCGATTATCGTTACGCTCCGGCGACTTGCCGCGACCATGCGCGCTTCTGCGAGAGACGTATCAAACCTCTCCCGTCAGATTACGTCCGCCTCCGAGAATATGGCGGCAGCAGCGCAACAGACTGCCGCCACTTCAAGCGCACTGAGCCAGGAATCGAAGGAAATGGCTCAAACAATCCACGAAATCGCAGCCGACGCCGCCAAGCTCGAACAGGTCTCGAGCTCACTTCGCGGACGCGCCCAGGAAGGACTCCGCCGCGAACGCCGTCTTCGGAGCCTCGCACAGGAAAACCGCGCGCGACTCGATGAGAGCTCAAAGGGACTAGAGGCCCTCACCTACGACGCGAGCGCCAGCGCCGAATCGATCGAAGCGCTTGCCACAGCCGTGGACGAGATCAGGGCATTCCTCACTCTCGTCCAGAAGATCTCGAGGCAGTCGAAGCTTCTCGCGCTTAACGCCGCGATGGAAGCGGCGAGAGCTGGAGAGCAGGGCGAAGGATTTGGCGTTGTTGCCGATGAAGTCCGCCGCCTGGCCGCCGACTCTGCCGAGGCTGCGGAGCGCACCGATCTTCTCGCGCGGGCAATGGCTGAACGCGTGAATAGATCGCGAGATTCAGCTCAGCGCACGCTCAGCACGATCCGCATGGTGAACGACGCAACCAGCCACGGCCGCCAGTCGTTCCTCCAAGTCGAGCAGGGCGTCATCGACGCCGAGAAGTGGAGCGCTGCTATCGAGTCCGCTGTTGAGGAGTCAGGCAGACTTGTCGAAGACATGACTCGCCGCCTCGACAATCTCGCCCTTGGCACTCAGGGATTCGCGAGCGCAGTCCATCAGGTTGCAGCGGCGACCGATGAGCAGAGCGGAAACATCGATCAGATCTCTTCGGCTGCGAACTCCTTGAGCCTTGTCGCGCGCAAGGCAGTTCAGATTGCGGGTACCTTCAGACTCGATGATCTGAAGGCTTCAGCGTAGAACTGCGGAAAAGCCTCACGCCGAGGTCTCCGAGGTAGCGCCGAGAACGCCGAGGAAAAACGTAACTGCGTTTTTTTGGTGTTAGACTGCGGACCTTGATGCGATGGTACCGCCGTTCGCATGCGACAATTCGACATGCGGCATCCAGATGAAACAGAAGACCCGCTAACCAAAGAAATCATCGGGCGAGCAATCAAGATTCAACGCGTGCTTGGTCCGCGACTCCTTGAATCAGCCTATGAATGCTTTCTCGCGCATGAGCTCGGCAAAGCCGGGCTGACAGTCCTTCGGCAGGCTCCCATTCCAGTTGTATACGACGGCATCAAACTCGATATTGGATTTCGTGCCGACTTGATCGTCAACGCAGAGGTCATCGTTGAAATAAAGGCAATGAAACAGCTCGAGCCGGTACATGACGCCCAAGTACTCAGCTATTTGAGATTTGCGGAGATCGAGAGAGGCCTGCTGATCAATTTTCACGCTTACCCGTTGAGAGACGGAATCAAGCGCTTTTCATTAACAAGAAACGCGTAGTTCCTCGGCGTTCTCGGCGCGACCTCGGCGCTCTCGGCGTGAGGCTTTCCCGCCCTTCCCGCCGTTATGCTTCCGCCTTACCCGGATAGATAGGATCCATCTTGAACATCTTCGCCCCGTTCTCATCGCAGACCGCAAAGCTGCCCGAGTCATAGAACGAAACTCCCGCATACCTGCTCTGTTTGTCGAGAGCATAGAAGCTCATGTCGAAATTCGGGAGCCCGCGCGAATTGAGCAGCCGCTTCTCTATGGTATTCTTCACGATGCGCTTGCAGGCGTCGACCATCGCATCCTTGGGATGCATTCCCTTCCTCATGTTTTCAACGATCACGAACGAAGCGCAGCTGTAAAGATTCGCTTCACCCCGGCCAGTCGAACCTGCTGCCCCCACTTCCCCATCGACATAGAGTCCTGCGCCAAGTATCGGCGAATCACCCACCCTGCCGGGAATTTTGAAGGCACGTCCCGCTGTCGTTGTAACTCCGCAAATCTCGCCCTTCGCATTGATCGCATTGCAGTTGATCGTACCGTAGATATGCTCGCCGTCGAGCAGTCCCTCGGCGACCATCTCGCGGCGCACACGATCTTCGAGCTCCGATCTGGATTTGGGATCGAGAAAATGCTCGGTATCGGTGCGACGCTTCCACTCGAGCCACAGGCGCCGGGAAGTTTCTGTATTGAGATCGGGCTCAATCGTAAACCCGAGCCCACGCGCGAAATCCTGCGCGCCCTTGCCTGCCAGGAGATGATGGTCTGTCTGCTGCGCGACCGCGAGCGCAACGCGCGACGCCAGGCGCACGCCCTCCAGTGCGGCAACTCCACCGGCCTGTTTCTTCGGACCATGCATGACGCATGAGTCGAGCTGCACCACTCCATCAGCATTCGGAAGCCCGCCGTAACCAACGCTGTAATCGAGTGGATCCAGCTCGACGATGTTCACGCCAGCAACGACTGCTTCGAGCACGTCGCTTCCACTCGTGATCATCGAGAACGCTTTCTCGACCGCAGTTTGTTTCCCGCCATTCCTGTATTCATTGCCATTGCCTGAGGCGATGACTATTGGCTTCGCGGCAGACCGCGTGATCACATGAGGGGCGTCAACGGGAAGCTTGAGCGCGAGTCCTGCAGCAGTTCCGGTGACGACGAATTCGCGGCGATTGATCATTTAGCGACCTGTAATGGCGGGAATTAAGGTATTTTCAATCACAGAATGACAGCAGGCAATACCAGACTCGAACATGATCTCCTCGGCGAGCGCGAAATCCCGAACGACAGGCTTTTCGGTGTGCAGACCCTTCGCGCGGTGGAGAACTTCGCAATCAGCGCGGTCAGGGTTCGCGATTTTCCAACTCTGATAGTTGGAATCGCGGCGGTAAAGGAAGCTGCAGCAGAGGCAAATCGCGATCTTGGTCTGCTCAGCTCACCAATCGCGCAGGCAATCATCGACGCATGCCGCGAATTGAGAGAGGGAAAACATCATCGCGACTTCAAGGTCGACATGATTCAGGGGGGAGCGGGCACGTCCACCAACATGAACGCGAATGAAGTGATCGCGAATCGTGCGCTGGAGCTCATGGGCCATGAGCGTGGCAGATACGACATCATCAGTCCCAACAGCCATGTGAATCTGAGCCAGTCGACAAATGACGTCTATCCGACTGCCATCAAGCTCGCGATGCATGCCAGCATCGATGACCTGAAGACGGCAATGGGAGCGCTCGCGGGAGCTTTTCTATTGAAGGGAGAAGAGTTCAGCCAGCATCTCAAGATGGGGCGCACCCAGCTTCAGGACGCAGTGCCGATGACACTCGGTCAGGAGTTCACGGCGTTTGCGCACACGATGCTCGAGGATGTCGATCGACTTACCGAAGCCCAGGCATTGATTCGCGAGATCAACATGGGCGCCACCGCGATCGGCACTGGAATCACAGCCATTGTTGGTTATGCCGAGTCCGTCAGGAATCATCTCTCGCGGATTACGGGACTCGAATTGATCACGGCGCCTGACCTGGTGGAGGCAACTGCCGATACCGGAGTGTTCGTTCAGCTGTCGGGAGTTCTCAAGCGATGCGCCGTGAAGCTCTCGAAAATCTGCAACCATCTTCGTCTCCTGAGCTCAGGACCAAGAGCTGGCCTGGGAGAAATCAATCTTCCCCCGATGCAGCCGGGCTCTTCGATCATGCCCGGCAAAGTCAATCCGGTCATTCCCGAGGTTGTCAACCAGGTGTGCTTCGAAGTCATAGGTGGTGACGTCACTGTGACATTCGCAGCTGAAGCGGGGCAGCTTCAACTCAATGTTTTCGAACCGGTAATTGCTTATCGGCTGCTGAACAGCATGACGATCCTCACGCGGGCATGCGAGGTGCTGAAGACCCGGTGCGTGGATGGCATCACGGCAAATGTCGAGCGGATGCAGCATTTTGTGGAGCATTCCATCGGAATCGTCACTGCGCTCGTTCCGATTCTTGGATACGAAAAATCGTCAGAGATAGCGAAGAAAGCTCTCGACTCGGGACGTGGAGTGTACGAGCTCGTGCTGGAGAGCGGATTGATGACGCGCGACCAGCTGGATCGAGCATTGAATCCAGAGGCGATGACTGCGCCGAAATTGTGAAATCGACTGTGTTCCTGACTCCCGATGAACACGCTGAAGCGTTAGCTTTTTAGCGGTTTTGACCGGTGGAGCGTGCGGCGAAATACGTCGGGCGCTCCTCAAACTAAGGCTTTAAAGGAAATGGAATGAAAGGCAATTTCCGCCTGCGACAGTTAGCGCCGCTTGGGATCACAGCAGTTGCCCTGCTTGTGCTCGCTGCGTGTGCCGGCAGTTATCCGAACACGACGTTCGATCCGCATTCGGATCTCGGGCGCGCAATCGATTCAATCTGGGATCGGCTTCTTCTGCTCGGCACAATCGTATTCGTACTCGTCGAGGGAGCGCTTCTCTTCGTTGTCTTCCGCTATCGCCGTCGCCCCAGTGACACTGGCGCGCCGCCGCAGACGCATGGAAACGCAACGCTCGAAATCATCTGGACAATCATTCCCGCACTGATTCTGCTTTTCATAGCGGTGCCCACCGTGCGCACGATTTTCAAGACTCAGGCACCGGCTGTCGCCGGCGCGCTCGAGATTCAGGTGATCGGACATCAGTGGTGGTGGGAATTCAGGTATCCCGAGTACAACATCGTCACGGCCAACGAGATCTATATCCCCACCGGCCGCACAGTGAACTTCAAGATGACATCGCAGGATGTCATTCACTCATTCTGGATTCCGCAGCTCGCCGGCAAGCGCGACGTCATCGCAAACCACACGAATTACATCTGGTTCACGCCGGACACCACGCTCGGTGCTTCAGTGTGGAACGGGTTCTGTACCGAGTATTGCGGTGCATCGCATGCGAAGATGCGCTTCCGTGTATTTACGGTGAAGCCTGATCAATTCGCGAGCTGGGTGAAAGGACAACAGGCGCCTGCGGCATTCGGTGCACAGCCGAATGCACCGCCGCCAATGCTGATGCCCTTCCCTGGTGCGAAGAATGATCGTGCCGCGCCTGCACCGCCGGCCAATCCTGCAGTGACGAAACCAGCGGGCGCTGCGGCTGCGACGCTCGCCAGCGCAGGTCCTGCGTACACGTTCCCGAGAAACGAGGCCGAGTTCGATTACGCAAAGCCGCACACACCAGTACCAGCGGGTCTTACATTCACACCGGGACTCACCGGAAACGCGGCGCGCGGACAGCAGGTCTATTCGTCAGCTGCATGCATCGGCTGCCACACGATCACAGGAAATCCCATGTCGATGGGCGTTGCCGGGCCAAACCTCACGCACATCGGTTCGCGCGCAACGATCGGCGCAGGAACATTCCCGAACACGCCGGCTTATCTCGCTCTCTGGATCAAGAACGCGCGGGCGATGAAGCCCGGCATTCTTATGCCGACGCTTGGCAAGAACCAGTACGATCCACAACTGAAGCAGCCAGTGACTACGGGCGGGCTCGACGATCAGCAGATCGCTGACATCGTCGCGTACCTCACGTCACTGAAGTAGAGGAATAAATAGAAATGGCAACTACTGCAGCGCCTGCCCACCTGCCGAAATCGGCCGTCGGATACGACGACCATTCAGGCATATGGAGCTGGATCGCAACTGTAGATCACAAGCGTATCGGAGTGCTGTATCTCTTCACCGCGCTCACGTTCTTCATGATTGGCGGCCTGGAGGCGGTGATCATCCGCGCTCAGCTGCAGTCACCGAACGGCACTGTCGTATCGGCGGAGATGTACAACCAGCTATTCACGATGCACGGGACAACCATGATCTTCCTTGCGATCATGCCGTTGTCAGCCGCGTTCTTCAACTTCCTGATTCCGCTTCAGATTGGAGCGCGAGACGTTGCATTTCCACGGCTGAATGCGTTCAGCTACTGGGTCTATCTCTTCGGCGGCATCTTCATCACGGTGCCGATCCTGTTCAATGTTGCGCCAAACGGCGGATGGTTTGGATACACACCGCTCACGACTCCGGCATTCTCGCCTCAGGTCAACATCGATTTCTGGGTAATCGGCCTTCAGATCCTCGGTGTGTCCTCGCTCGCTGCTGCATTCAACTTCATCACAACGATCATCAACCTGCGCGCGCCAGGCATGACGCTCATGCGCATGCCGATGTTCACGTGGATGTCGTTCGTAGTGCAGTTCATGCTCGTGCTTGCGTTCCCCGTGATCACGATCGCACTCGTGTTCCTCCTGTTCGACCGCTTCTTCGGAACGCAGTTCTACGAGATAGCCGCTGGCGCTGATCCTTTGTTGTGGCAGCATCTCTTCTGGATATTTGGACATCCTGAGGTCTACATCCTCATTCTTCCGGCGTTCGGCCTGGTGTCGGAGATCATTCCCACCAACGCAAGGAAGCCGCTGTTCGGATATCCTGTGATGGTTTATTCAGGTATTCTGATCGCGCTGCTCGGCTTCGGTGTGTGGGCACACCACATGTTCGCTGTTGGAATGGGTGCCATCGCTGATAGCGTCTTCGCGCTTGCTACAATGCTCATCGGTATCCCGACCGGAGTGAAGATCTTCAACTGGATCGGGACGATGGTTCAGGGTCACAATCGCTACACGACTGCAATGCTGTTTGCGATCGGGCTCGTCTCGCTGTTCACCATCGGCGGAATTTCAGGCGTCATGCACTCGTCGCCACCGGCGGATCTTCAGCAGACAGATACGTACTTCATTGTAGCACACTTCCATTACGTGCTGTTCGGCGGCTCCATCATGGGAATTTTTGGTGGCATCTACCACTACTTCCCGAAAATCACCGGACGGCTGATGGATGAGAAGCTCGGCAAGATTCATTTCTGGCTCAACTTCATCGGCATGAACCTCACGTTCTTCCCGATGCACTTCGCCGGCTTGCTGGGGATGCCGCGGCGTATTTACACGTATGACAGCGGACAGGGCTGGGACTCGTTCAACCTGATGTCGTCAACGGGCACGGCGTTCCTCGTGATCGCGAGCACCATCTTCGCGATCAACTTCGCGCGGTCGCGCAAGCACGGCGCACCGGCGTCGAGCAATCCCTGGG
>DASROK010000257.1:0-4853 GCA_035646915.1 Gemmatimonadaceae bacterium | reverse complement strand
CACACCTGCACGCGAAACGGGTTTGCGGTCCGGGGCATCACCACTTTTGCGCTGCTGCCGAGCATTCTTGCTGAGTAGCCGAGAGAAATTGCGTGATTCCCTGCGGATAGTGCAGTGACTCCGCGCGCGAGTGCGTCACGATCAAGGTCGAGCATCACCGAAAGCGCACCGCGCGGCTTGAAGCTGCCGGTTCGCTGAAAAAGCTCTTCCTTCAGCCAGAGCTGGGTATCATCGCCAATCGCTGCTTTGACTGCATCATCCACAAGCTTTCTTACCGGCGTTGTAACGACGAGATCGCCCAGGCGCGTGCGATTTGCACGGATTGCGTCAACAGTCGGCACATCTATTGTGGCTGCAGGCACGTTTAACGAAGGCCGATGCGGCTGACCATTTCGGCGTAGCGCGGATCTCCCCTCAGTGGCTCGTAACCAGGATCGAGATGCAGATAGATCAGTCCCGCCGATCGCGCCTGATAAGCGCGCTCGAGTGATTCGAACGCACGATCCATGTTGCCGAGTGCTGCATGACCCATGGCGAGATATTCTGAGCGCACATAGTGCTGCCGCGACTCCGCTTCGAGACGATTCAGGATCTCTTCTGCTTCCTCACGCCGGTCGAGAGCGGCAAGAGCACGCACTATCATCGCATCATATGATCTGACCGAGCGTGACATTGCCTGCCCGCGCTGGAAAAACTCGAGCGCGGTGTCCGCCTGCTGAAGTGCCAGATATGCAGAGCCCATCCATACGAAACCGCGTTCATACTGATCGTCGATCTCGAAGATGTCCTTGCCCTGCGACAGTGCTGCTTCATACTCCTTCGAATACACAAGGAACCGGGTCAGCCACCCGGCATATTCCACACGCAACGGATCGAGCGCTACCGCGCGCCGAACAGCGTCGAGTCCCTGAGGCAGACGGCCGATCAAAGGCAATGCCGTGCCGAGCACCCACTGCGCTTCAGAGTTGTTGGGCGCGAGGACGACCGCCCTCTCGAGACTCTGCACTCCCTCGGCGAATTTCCACTCGTGCCAGCACAGCACTTTCCCAATCGAGATCATCGCGTCAGCAAGCGCTGGATCACGCTGCAACGCGCGCTCGGCCGCGGACTTTGCGCGGGGATATGCATCGTCAGGTGGCACCCAGTCGTCGGCAAGATCACACCACACATCGGCAATACCGGCGTAAGCTCGCGCGAATGACGGATCCTGGAGCAGCGCACTCTGAAAGAGCTCCAGCGCCTTCTTCAGAGCAACCTCGCTGAACTTGTTGAAATGGAACCGGCCCTTGAGATAAGTCGTGTACGCATCGAGGTTCTTCGCTGGAGCAACGAGATGTTCGCCCTCTCCGCCGAGTTTCAGTTTGAGCGCCTCGACTATGGATCGCGATATCTCGTCCTGAACTGCGAATACGTCCTCGAGCTGGCGATCGTATGTCTCCGACCAGAGCTGATAGCCATTCTCGACATTTACGAGCTGCGCCGCGATGCGGATGCGATTCCCAATCTTCCGTACACTTCCCTCGAGCACCGAAGTTACGCCGAGCTTGTCGCCAACCTGCCTTACATCCACATCCTTCCTTCCCTTGAATGCAAACGAGGATGAACGCGAAGCGACATGAATTCCCGGCACCTTTGACAGCGCGTTGATGATTTCTTCCGTCATTCCGTCTGTGAAATACTCGTTCTCGGGATCGGCACTCATGTTGGCGAATGGCAGAACAGCCACGGCCTTTGGTGCAGCGGCAGCTCTTGTCTCCGTAGGGGAGCTGCCTGTCGCACCATTGCCTGTGCGCAGAATGTTTCGGAGCGCGTTGGCGAACTCCGCGCCAGTGCGATAACGATCGACTGGCGTACGTGAAAGCACGCGATTGACGGCAGCATCGACAGCTTCCGGCACATCACGCGTTGTCCGCACACTCGGCACAGGCGACACGAATCGCTTCGCGATGATTGCCTGCGCAGTGGGGCCGGTGAACGGTGGCTCGCCCGTCAGCATTTCGTACAGCACGCAGCCGAGGCTGTAGAGATCGCTGCGTCCGTCAATCGATGTATCTCCGCTTGCCTGCTCGGGGCTCATGTATGCGGGCGTTCCCACGGAGATACCGCTTTGCGTTATCGACTTGTCTCCACTCAATGCCTTGCCGATTCCAAAGTCGGCGACCAGCGCCGCGCCTTCGTGAAGCAGAATATTTTCCGGCTTCACGTCGCGATGCATCACCTGATGACGGTGCGCATAGTCGAGCGCTGACGCGACTTCGCGCGTGATGCGCAAAGAATCCTCGAGACTGAGCTGACGTTCCTGATCGAGCCGGTGACGCAGCGAATGCCCTTCCATGTTGGGCATCACATAGTAAAGGAGGCCTTCTGCTTCGCCCGAATCGAATACAGGCAGTATGTGATTGTGCGTAAGGCCAGCAGCCATCTTGATCTCACGCAGAAAACGCTCGGCGCCAATCTCTGCCGAAATTTCCGGGCGCAGGACTTTGACCGCGACTGCGCGCTCATGGCGCAGATCGCGTGCAAGGTAGACGACAGCCATTCCACCTTCGCCAAGCTGCCGGTCTACGACGTAGCGGCCAGAGAGTCCGTGCTCGAGCCGCTCCAGAAGATTGTTCACGACCCTGAAGATGTTGCTGGGAAGGTCGGTTTGCTAGGACACCAACTCTATAGTAGCGGCCTAGTGCCGCAACGCGGCACGACTCGAGTCGACGTCAGCTTCCCAGGCAGCCACGAGTTTGCGGAATCCGGGCAGCATTGCTGATCTCGCGAATGCAAGATCGTGCCGCTCGCCGATGTCGGTGCTCAAATCGTAAATGAACTCGCTCTGCCCGTCGCGAAGATACTTGAGGTGCCCCTGCCTCACGGCGTGCTGGTTTCGCCCCAGCGATGTAATTCGCCAGAACAATGTCCGGTCCTGAACGGTCCGATTCTTCAGCGCCGGAATGAGATTGTTTCCTTCCGGTTTGTATGTCGAAGGCGCTGAGGCATTAGCCACAGCGAGGATGGATGCCGTCAGATCCATTGTGATGCCGACCTGCTTCGAGACCATTCCGCGCGGGAGCTGAGCCGGCCATCGCATCAGGAGAGGCACGCGGATTCCACCCTCCCACAATGTCGATTTGCGATGAAAGAGCGGCGCATTCCGCGACAGCCACTCACCGCCGTTGTCGCTGGTGAAGATCACCAGCGTGTTATTCGAAAGATGGAGCCTGTCGAGAGTCGCGAGAATGTCCCCTACTCCGCGATCTGCCCGTTCGAGTATCGCGATATAATCGGCACGGGTGCCGCCACGTACCATGCTCTCCATATCGCTCGCGCGTCGTCCAGGTTTCATATCTGGCCTCTCAAACGGCCAGTGTGTCGCGTTATACGACACTTCCATGAAGAAAGGCTCATTCCTGTGCGCCTCGACAAACGACTTCGCATGCGCCGTGAAGAAGTCGGTGAGGTACGTAGTGTCGTGAATGGCGGTCTCGTTGTGATACAGATCGTGACGATCGTACTCGCCAATGTGGCTGTAATAGTCGTCGTAACCGCTCAGGAAGCCCCAGAATTCATCGAACCCGTGGCGGATTGGAGAGAACTGCGGGTCCCAGCCCAGGTGCCATTTCCCAATCAATCCCGTCGCATATCCAGCATTCTTGAGCAGACGCGGAAGAGAAGTCGCCGATGGCAGGACTCCGCGAATGGAATCACCATCGGCGGCGCCGAGCGGCCATTCGATGTCGACACGCTGCTGATATCGTCCAGTTATGAATCCCGCTCGTGTCGGCGAACAATTCGATGCATTTGCATAGAAGTCGGTGAGCTTCACACCCTCTCTGGCAATACGATCGATGTTCGGAGTCTTTGCATCGGGAGCACCATAGCTTCCGATATCGCCATAACCCAGATCGTCCATCAGGATCATGACGATGTTCGGCTTCGATTGCGTGACGGCTCGCGCCTGTGACTCCGCACCATTCGCCCACAGAAAAACAATTAGTGTTGACAGAAGCTGAAGTTTTCTCACAGGGCACCGCCATCAATAAAGGTAGAACTGCCTGCTCATCTCCTTGAATTCTGCGGCTTCCTTGTCCCATTCCGCCAGCAATGGAGCGAGCTCTCCCTTGTCGATCGCTGCTCTCACCTTATCGGTGCCTGTAAGCCGGTCGATGGAGGACCTCCATGCAAAGTTGTTTGGATGCCTCTGACGAATCTCGTTGATGAGTATGAGCGATGTCCGAACTGGACGATAAGCCTGCCTGTCCGTAATGACGAATCGAATCGCCGGAATCGTGAGCCCGGGATACTTCGCTGCTGAAGCTGCCACCGGCATTGTGATCGCTTCGAATCGAATTCCCGGAAGATTCTTCTGATTCATGAGCTCTGCGACTTTCGGCGCATCGAGATACGGCGCACCAATCTGCTCGAACGGACGATCAGTGCCTCGTCCCTCAGTGAGGTTTGTTCCTTCGAAGTACACTGTGCCGGGATAATTATTGAGCGCGGCGGGTGACCTGAGATTCGGCGAAGGATTCGTCCACGGTAATCCGGTCTGGTCGAGCCATTGCGAACGATTCCAGTTCGCCGTCTTGATCACGATCAGATCCGCGCCGATTCCATATTTCTCATTGAAAAGCTTCGCAAGCTCGCCGACCGTCAAACCATGTCGCGCAGGAATTGGATAAATCCCCACAAGTGACTTGAATGCCGGCTCCACAAGCGCGCCTTCTACTATTTCACCGCCAATCGGGTTCGGCCGGTCGAGCACGACGAAAGGAATTCCTTTCTTCTTCGCCGCTTCCATCGACAAAGCCATCGTCGACACGTACGTCCAGGTTCTTCCACCTACTTCCTGAAGATCGTACACC
>DASROK010000256.1:0-2517 GCA_035646915.1 Gemmatimonadaceae bacterium | reverse complement strand
GAGCTGATCGACCATCGTGTTGATCGTGTTCTTGAGCTCCAGTGTTTCGCCTTTTGCTTCGACCGTGATTTTTCGTGAGAGATCTCCTTTTGCCACCGCGGTAGTTACGTCGGCGATGTTTCGCACCTGACTGGTCAGGTTTCCTGCGAGCGTGTTCACGTTGTCGGTGAGATCCTTCCACGTTCCACCAACGCCTGGCACTTCTGCCTGTCCGCCCAGTTTTCCCTCAGTTCCCACTTCGCGCGCAACGCGCGTCACTTCAGAAGCAAATCCCGAGAGCTGATCGACCATCGTGTTGATCGTGTTCTTGAGCTCCAGGACTTCGCCTTGCGCGTCTGCAGTGATCTTTCTCGACAGATCGCCGCGTGCAACTGCAGTCGTCACGTCAGCGATGTTTCTCACCTGGCCTGTAAGGTTCGAGGCCATGAAGTTCACGTTGTCAGTCAGGTCCTTCCACGTTCCTGCAACACCGGGCACGCTTGCTTGCCCACCGAGACGGCCTTCCGTGCCTACTTCGCGAGCCACGCGTGTCACTTCAGAAGCGAATGCCGAGAGCTGGTCGACCATCGTGTTCACAGTCGTGCCGATGCGGAGGAATTCTCCCTGCACCGACTTGCCGTCGATCTCCAGAACCATCTTCTGATTCAGGTCGCCTTCAGCGACCGCGCTGAGCACGCGGGCAACCTCAGTCGTTGGTGACACGAGGTCCGTGATCAGCGCATTGATTGAGCTCGTGATGGTTGCCCATCCGCCGGTCGCGCGACCGATCGATGCACGCTCGTTCATTTGTCCTTCGCGGCCTATCGTCGTGCTTACGCGAACAGCCTCAGAGGCGAGTCTCTCGTTTCGCTCGGCGATTCCGTTGAAGGCCGATGCGATGTCGTCGAGCAGCGGATCTTCAGATCCGGATAGACGAACTGTGAAATCGCCATCTCGAAGGTCCCGTAAAGCGGCCAGTAAGTCGGCCAGCTCCATCGAACCTTCGCCCTGTCCATTTCCGATTCGCTTTCCATTGCGGCGCGTGCGGCCGGAGCCGTCTCGGCCCCCTTGTCGCGTTTCGGCTGCCGGCTGCGCTGCCGAGCGTAGCTTTCTACGCGATCGAACTGGAAGCGCGTCGCCCTGTTCCTGAGTATCGATTGTGTCGCCGATTTCCACGGCCTGCTCCTGACGTTTGAAGGTGCTGCCATGCGCCCGGGTAGGCGCGAAAGGCTCGTCTGATGCTCAGCTAGCGCCAGACGGTCCATGTCAGGTGTTTTCCTATTCAAAACTGGGGCCGTAATTTTCTCCTGATTTCGGGGTCGTTCAGCCCTTGCCGACCACCATTCGAACCGGTATTCCGCCGTTCGTGGTCCGAAAGACTTCCTCGAGCGCGATGCCGAGCTGCGCGTCGAGGGCCTTGTCCGCCGAAAGGAGCCCAAGCGTGTAACCGGCTTTGGCTTCGCGAACAATCTGTCCGAGCCGGGCATACAGGTTCCTCAACCGGCCCGATTCGCCGATGCGCAACCCATACGGCGGATTCGTGACAATCCAGCCTTCCCGGTCAGGAAGGTCCACCTCTGACAGCGAGCGATTTTCGACCTCGATGTCTTCCAGAACTCCTGCCCGGTTTGCGTTTTCGATTGTCGCCGTTGTGGCGCCGGCGTCCCGATCTGACGCAAATATCCCGGGTTCCGCGCGTGAGCGCTCGGAGCTTTTTGCATGGTTGCCCAGTGCGCGCCATTTGGCTTTGTCATGATCAGGCCATTGCTCGAACGCAAACTTTCTCCCGATTCCTGGAGCAATGTTTCGTGCGATCATCGCGCCTTCGATTGCTATCGTTCCCGATCCGCACATTGGATCGACAAGCACTTTCGATGAGCTCCATCCTGACCCCAGGAGCATTGCTGCGCCGAGAGTTTCTCTGAGAGGGGCTTTCGCAATCGCCTGCCTGTACCCTCTTCTGTGAAGCAGCGCTCCTGACGAATCCGCGCTGATGCTGCAGATGTCATTTGCGATTCGAACGATGAACAGCTGCGCATCATTTTCTGATTCGTCGTCATCCGCATCCTGGGCGACAACTGCTCCTGCTTTCCCGGCTGCAGTTCCTAATCGCTCAGCAACAGCATCCGAGTGATAGAGTTTCGATTTTCTCGCGGTGACTCGAAAGCGAACGGATGATCCAGCACTGAGATAACGATTCCATTCGATTTTCTTCGCCCGGCGCTCGAGCTCGTGAAAGGTGCTGGCGTGAAACTCCGCAACGCGCTCCACGACTCTGTTGGCAGTGCGCGACCAAAGATTCGCGCGCCACAGCTCCTCGCGGCTTCCCTTGAACTCGACGCCGCCGGAGACA
Source organism: Gemmatimonadaceae bacterium (assembly GCA_035646915.1). GTDB lineage: Bacteria > Gemmatimonadota > Gemmatimonadetes > Gemmatimonadales > Gemmatimonadaceae > UBA4720. Next base: position 185 of record DASROK010000256.1, on the reverse strand, counting down.
CTCTTCCCGAGCGAAATACCAAGACCTCGTAATTCTCGCGCGAGAATTCCCTCGAGGCCTGGGGCCGTCATCGCGAAGAATGCTGAGGAATTCTTTCCTGTGGTCACGAGGAGAAATTAACCGCCGGGCTCGCCGAGAAGGCGGAACTACATAGGGGTTTGGTGAGACAATGAGACAATGAGAAC
>DASROK010000255.1:0-3093 GCA_035646915.1 Gemmatimonadaceae bacterium | reverse complement strand
TATGACTCTGGCCCCGGCGAGTATGACGTCTTCGCCATTCACTGGGGGTATGGAATCTTTCCTCCCGGGACAGAGAAGGACTCTCTGGCGGCAATCGTGAGAGACGGATTAAAAAAGGGTATGCTGTTTCTGTCAGATGCTGACGCACGGCCTGAGTATTCGTCTGATCCACGAACCAATCTCTGGGATGACGCCGCGACCGCGAATGAATTCCTGAGCCACGAGATGGCGGTTCGTCGTGCCGCAATATCGAATTTTGGCTTGCGTAACATTCGAGTCGGTGAGCCCGTCGCGCTTCTGCAGGAACGATTTGTTCCCGTGTACTTCATGCATCGCTTCGCGATCAACTCACTCTCGAAGACAATAGGTGGCATGGAGTACAGCAACGCCGTTCGCGGTGACGGGCTTGTTGCAACTCACCCAATCGATGGAGCTTCCCAGCGGCGTGCCCTGTCGGAGCTGATCGCTGCACTGTCGCCTTCGGAGCTCGCGATTCCAGATACTGTGGTGAGCCTCATGGGGCCGCGTCCATTCTCGTACGATTCGAATGTCGAGCTTTTCAGTGCTCGTACACGACCGGCATTCGATGAGCTGGGCGCTGCGCGCACGCTTGCGCAGATGATCGTTGACGGAATCCTTCAGCGGGAACGCGTTGCGCGTCTTGTGCAGTTCGCGAACCGCGGTGAATCACCGCTGACACTCAGCGAGACGATCGATGCGCTGACTGCGTCGTGGTCATCGTCTTCAGGAAACGAATCGCGCAAGACTTCATCCTTAAGGCGTGTTGCTCAACGAGCAGTTGCAGATCGACTGCTCCTGCTCGCAGCTGACAAGGAAGCCGCGCCGGAAGTTCGCGCTCTCGTCGAGCTAAAGATGGACGCGCTCCGAAAACGCGCGCTGAGCTTGTCATCAAGCGGGTCGGACATGGAGCGTGCACACTGGGCCGCCATCGCCGCTGACTTCAAGCGCTGGCTGGAGAGACAGGAGCTTCCAACTCCGACTCCTGCACTGCGAGCTCCTCCGGGCGATCCGTTTGGCATCGACTGGTAGTGGATGAGCTCGATCACGATGCTTGTCGTTCCGGGATTTATCTTTGCGGTTGGCTGACCACCCCCGGCTCGGCAAGCATTTCAACGCGCCGCTTGAACACTGCATAGCTCGGCAGATCCTGCATCAAACCGCCTGCCTGATCGGCGCCCGATTTTTCGATCAGCATTCGTGCGTGCTGGATTCGAGACTCTTCCAGAGGATGTGTGGAGAACCAGCCCTCGACTAATCCCGGATCGCGCTGGCGCTGCTGCATCAGCACCTCGAAGAGCGCTGGAACTCCTTCGGGATCGATGTTCACCTTGAGTACATTTTCGACAGCTTCCGAATCGGCCTGCATCTCGTCTGCTCTGCTGTAACGCGCGATTACTGCTGAGCCGCCGATGTTGATTGCTGCCTGTCCCAACTGGCTGTCGCACAGGTTCGTGAGCGTGCAGGCAAGACTCGCGACCGCCCCGACCTTCTGCTGATTCTGCATCTGCTTCACTGAGTGTCGCTGAATCACATGCCCTATCTCATGGCCGAGCACGCCGGCGAGCTCATCCGCGCGGGTTGTTGATTCGATCAATCCGCGATTGACGTAGACAAACCCTCCAGGAAGAGCGAAGGCGTTGACCTGATGGGAGTTGACGATGAAGAAATGCCATTGCAGATCAGACCTGCTGGTGCGGAACGCGATCGTATCGCCGAGCTCGTTGATGTAGCTCGTTATGTAAGGGTCGGTGACGATCGGAAGCTGATGCTCTATCTCCTGAGCAGTCTGCTGACCGATTGCGACTTCCTGATCCTGAGAGACATCGCAGCCTGTCAGAGCCACGCTCGCAGCGAGAGCCAGCCAACATTTCATGAAGAAAGTGGTTGGCAAATCGTGTTCCGTCCTCACGTGAGAGATTTGATTATGATTGAGGCATGAGCGAAGAAAGACATATCACCGTCAAGCGCACGGCGAGATACTACGTGCTTGGCGAGGAATCGCCGGACATAGACGATGTATGGTTCGTATGTCACGGCTACGGCAGCCTGGCATCGGAGTTCATCGATGAATTCGACAGCATCGCCGCACCGCGACGGCTCATCGTGGCCCCCGAAGCCCTCAACCGCTACTACATCTCCACGGCACCGGAATTTCATGGACCGGATTCCAAGGTCGGTGCAACGTGGATGACGCGGGAAGATCGCGAGGTGGAAATCGGCGACTACGTCCGCTACCTCGATGATCTATATACGTCCATCATGGATCGGATCGGTGTGGCACGAGTCACTGTGCTCGGCTTTTCGCAGGGCGGCGCGACTGCAAACCGGTGGCTCAGTCGCGGATCATCTCGCGTCGACCGGCTCGTGATGTGGGGCTCGACTCTGCCAGCCGACGCAGACTTGAATGAGGCTGCCGAATTCTTTCGTCTCGTCGATCTCACACTCGTTTACGGGCTGCGCGATCAGTACGCATCGCAGGGAATGATCGAGTCATACATTGAAACTCTAAACTCGCATTCGATCCCGCATCATGTCGTCACGTTCGATGGGGGACACCGAATGGACAGAGACACTCTAAAAGGGCTGGCAGAGTAGCATACTTTCGATGTTAGCTCGCAGCTGGCGGAGTGAGTGAACCCAGCCTCCTCAATTCCGGCCATGCCCACGCAACCGAAGCAACTACAATGACAGTTCCGATTCCGCCGCCGACAACAGCGACAATCGGTCCCAATGCGGCGGCAAGCGCTCCAGATTCGAACGAGCCAAGCTCGTTGGACATGTCGATAAAGACCGAATTAACCGCTGAGACTCTCCCTCTCATCTCGTCCGGCGTCCAGAGCTGAACCAGAGTTCCGCGGATGATCATGCTGATTCCATCGAGTCCGCCGAGTAAAAGCAGCATCGCCATCGATAATCCAAACGAGCGGGAAAGTCCGAAGACAATTGTCGCGACCCCGAAGCCAGTGACTGCCCAGATCAAAGTCCATCCGGTTTTCTGCATCGGCGGACGGTGGGCAATTGTCAGCATTACGATCAGTGCACCAACTGAAGTCGCACCGCGAAGCCAGCCAA
>DASROK010000254.1:0-2811 GCA_035646915.1 Gemmatimonadaceae bacterium | reverse complement strand
GATTTCCGTCAGTGGTGTTCATGAGCTTCTTGAGATCGCTGAAGCTGAGCGAGTCGTTCACCGCAAGCGCGCTCACGATGCCGAGCCGCAGTCGCTCATGAATGAGACGATCGAGCTCCTCCGCCTTTTTCGGAGCCGGCTTCTTGAGCGTCGGCCCCTTCATCGGATTCTGCGAGCGGGCGTCATCCCGCGCCGCCCCGTTCTTAGCCACCGTAACTCCTGGCGATTGGAATTCCGAATGCGATGTGAAGCCCACCGAACGCCGCACCCAGAATTGCGTGACCCCATGCAGCGGGCGCAAACAACGCGATCATTCCCGCAACCATGAAGCAAAGTCCCATGACAGGAACGATTCTCACCGAGAACGCCCCGCCTGCAACGACTCCCGTTCCATAGAGAAGGAGCCAGACTCCCGGAATCGCCTCTATCAGGCCCGCACGATAGAGAACGAAAGTGAGCAGCGCACCCACCACCATCGGCGGAGAGAAGCTGAGCAGGAATTTTCTTCCCGGCCCGGACAAAAGAGGCATCTTCGCCGTCCGGGACTTTCTCACCATCGCCCACATCATGATCGTCGGCGAAAGAACAGCAGCCGCGAGCCAGACGTTGAGAGATGCAGTCGCGCTGTCCTGCAGCCACGCGATTACCGCAACTATGATCGCAAGAACGCCAACCGCCACCATTCCCCACCCTGAGACCGCAGTGAAGGATCCTGCGGCTTCCATCGTGTTTCTGATGAATGCGAGATTGTCCATCGCGCGCCCGTGGAGCGATGAAAGCTCCTTGGGCGGTTCCGGCCTCAGCGGACGAACGGAAGTCATGCGCATAGTTTACGCGTCGGGTCCTACCCCTGTCAAGTACTTTGCGCTACAAAGTGGACAGGTCAGCATTCAGAATTCAGCATTCTGTAACTCACCTTACAATGAGACCGGCCCCGGCAGCGGGTCACTCGCTGGGAATGTCTGCTCCACCATCTTGTCCAGACGCCGCTCGTCGATCGCCGACGTCAGCATCGCGATGAGATTTCCGCAAAACGCCGGAAGATCCTCCTGCCTCCTGCTCGTAAGCAGACGCTGGTCCACCGACGCCTGCTTGTCGACCCATGACGCCCCTGCACTCTTGATCTCGTCAGCAAGCTCGGGGTGCGACGTGAGAGTTCTTCCCTGCACCGCATCTGCCGCAACAAGAAGCCGCGGCGCGTGACAGATCGCCGCCACGGGCTTGTCCGCTTCCATGAATCCGCGCACCAGTTGGATGACTTCGGGACTCGCGCGAAGCGCTTCTGTATTTCTCACACCGCCAGGAATCACCAGCGCGTCGAAATCACGCGCAGTTACATCCTTTGCGATTTTGTCGACATGGAACGTGTCCGCCTTTTCCTGGTGAATGAATCCCTGGATGTCTCCAGGCTTGAGGGACACGAGCGTCACCTCCGCCTGTGCTTCCTTGAGCGCCTGCCACGGAGCGGTCAGCTCGACCTGCTCTACGCCATCAGTCGCCAGAACCGCGACCTTCCGACCCAACAGATTGCCTGCCATCAAAACCTCTCAGTTTCGTTTTTGAGCACGTCTCTGAGGTCTCATTAAACGTGCCATATTACGGTATGCCGCTCGCGAGCCTCTACGGACACAAAAGCCTTCAGGAACGCCTCAGTCGCAGCCTGAAGTCCGGCACTCTTCCGGCCAGCCTCCTCCTTCACGGTCCGCGAGGGATCGGGAAACAGCGGCTCGCCCTCTGGCTTGCCCAGATGCTTCTCTGCGAAAGAGACAACGCTCCCTGCGGAGAATGCAGAAGCTGCCGGTACTCACTCAATCTGACACACCCTGACCTCCACTGGTACTTCCCCCGCCCGCGACTCAAGGATACCGACCCTTCCGTAGAGGACGTTCGAGACGATTATCGCGAAGCGGTGGCGGAGCGGATGTCTGAAAACGGGCTGTACGCTGCGCCGCCGAGTAATGAGGGCATCTACATCGCAACGGTGCGCGCGATTGTTCACGAGGCAGCGCTTGCACCAGCAATAGGAAAGAAGAAAATCTTCGTGATTGGAGACGCGGAGCGAATGGGATTTCAGGAAGGCTCGGAGTACGCGGCCAACGCGTTTCTCAAGCTGCTCGAAGAGCCACCCGATGACACAACGGTGATCATCACGTCCAGCGAACCCGGAGCTCTTCTTCCCACGATTCGGTCACGCACCGTCGCAGTGAGAATGTCGCCGCTCGCCGAAGCTGAGATGCGCGCGTTTCTCTCTGACAAGAGCGTCGAAGAGACTCTGGAATCGGCCAGCGGATCACGCACCGTGAACGAGAGGCTTCAGCTTGCCAATGGCTCACCGGGTTCACTCCTTGGCGACGATGCGCGAGGGCGCGCGATGACAGCAGCCAGAAAGCTTCTCGATGCAGCTGTTTCAAATCACACATCGGCCCGTCACGCCGCTGCCCTCGCTGTTGGATCATCCGGCGCACGCGGCGCCTTCACCGACGTCCTCGACTCGCTGGTCATCATACTCGGCGAGCGAATGCGGGCTGCGCTTCATGACGGGAACGAGCGTCGCGCGCTCGCGGTGAGCCGCGTTGCAGAAAAGGTCGGTGAAGCAAGAATTCTCGCCACGAGCAACGTGAATCCTCAGCTCATAACATCGAATCTCCTTCGCGAGATCTCGGTCGCATTCCGATGACACGACTCACCCACACCGATGACAGTGGTCACGCGCGGATGGTCGACGTGAGCTCCAAGAACGAATCCGCGCGGTCAGCGGTTGCAGTGGGTGCAATCCGGATGTCACCGACTACGCTGGACGCGATTCGAAAG
>DASROK010000253.1:0-2450 GCA_035646915.1 Gemmatimonadaceae bacterium | reverse complement strand
AGCTTGTAGACCTCCTGATTACGATGCTCAACAAGCGGATTCACCCGCCTGTTCGCGAGCAGGGCAGCGTCGGCGCAAGCGGTGACCTCGCGCCCCTCGCAGCGCTCGGTGTTGCGCTGATCGGTGAAGGCGAGCTCTCGGTGGATGGATCGACCCCAAAAGACGCCGCGACTGTTCTTAGAGAAAACGGGTTGCAGCCGATCGTCCTTGGCCCCAAGGAAGGAATAACCCTGATCAACGGAACGCAGGCTCACACTGCGATCGCTGCCCTTGCTCTCACGGATGCAAAGAATCTCTGGCATGCAGCTCATGTTGCTGGAGCGATGTCGCTCGAGGCGTTGATGGGAACTCCCGTTGCATTCGATGACCGCATTCACCAGGCGCGCGGGCAGGCTGGACAATCTGCATCAGCCGCCCTCCTCCGCGATCTGCTGGGCGCCAGCGAAATCAGGGAATCCCATCGTTATGGGGATCCCAGAGTACAGGATCCGTATTGCCTCCGCTGCATGCCGCAGGTTCACGGTCCCGTAAAGGATGCGCTCGACTGGATCGAAGCGATTGTGACAAGTGAGATCAACGCCGCAACGGATAATCCGCTCGTGTTCGCAAATGGCGAGACGCTGAGTGGCGGAAACTTTCACGGGCAGGCAGTTGGCCTCGCTCTCGATCTGCTGGCGATTGTGATGACCAACCTCGCTACGATATCCGAGCGGCGCATCGATCGGCTTGTTCATCCCGATTTCAATCAGGGATTGCCGCCGTTTCTCACCCGGCAGGCCGGAGTCAACTCGGGCTTCATGATGGCGCAGGTAACCGCGGCCGCGCTTGCCAGCGAGTGCAAAGTGCTTTCGCACCCGGCCACCGTCGACACAATTCCAACCGATGGCAGCCGCGAGGACGTTGTGCCGATGTCGATGGGCGCGGCATGGAAAGCGCGGCGTGTGATTGGAAATGTCCGGAACGTTCTGGCAATCGAGCTCATGTGCGCTGCGCAGGGTCTGGATTTCAGGCTTCCGCTCAAACCGGGAACGGGCGCTCTCGATGGTCATCGAAAGGTCAGGGAGCTCGTGACGCATCTCGATGCTGATCGCGTTCTGTCGGGCGACATCGACTTGATCTCTTCTGCAATCGCTTCGGGAAAGTTCAATGGAGCAGGAAATGACTGACGCAGCGGTCAGCGAGCCGATCGCAGCATCATCGCCGAATCGCGGACCGGTCCGCGCGCCCAGAGGGACCAAGATCTCCTGCAAATCCTGGCAGCAGGAAGCCGCGCTCAGGATGCTGATGAACAACCTCGACCCTGACGTCGCTGAAAGACCTCAGGATCTGGTCGTCTATGGCGGAACAGGAAAGGCTGCGCGAAACTGGGAATCGTTCGACGCAATCGTCGAGACGCTTCGCCGCCTCGAGAATGACGAAACACTTCTCGTTCAAAGCGGAAAGCCCGTGGCCGTTTTCCGCACGCATGCGAATGTGCCGCGGGTTCTCATAGCAAACAGCAATCTCGTTGGACGCTGGTCGACGTGGGAGAAATTCCGCGAGCTCGAGAAAATGGGTCTCACGATGTACGGGCAGATGACTGCAGGGTCGTGGATCTACATCGGCTCTCAGGGAATCGTTCAGGGCACGTACGAGACTTTCGGGTCTGTCGCGCGCAATCATTTCGGAGGATCGCTTGCCGGCCGCTTCGTCGTAACGTCCGGACTCGGCGGAATGGGCGGCGCGCAGCCTCTCGCAGCGACAATGCAGGGAGCCGCAATCCTCGCTGTTGAAGTCGATGAAGCCCGAATTGACAAGCGGCTCGAGACAAAGTATCTCGATCGAAAGACAGGCAGTCTCGATGAGGCACTCGAGTGGATCGATGAAGCAAGGTCGAAAGGGAAGGCACTTTCGGTTGGACTGCTTGGGAACGCGGCCGATGTAATTCCGTCTCTCGTGAGTCGCGGAATCACTCCCGATGTGCTGACGGACCAGACGAGCGCTCACGACATGTTGAACGGCTACGTTCCTTCAGGCATGCCATTGAACGAAGCGCTCGCTCTCAGAACCGCTGATCCAAAACGATATGTCGATCTTTCGACGTCATCCGCAGTGGTACATGTCGAAGCGATGCTCGAGTTGAGGAAGCGCGGCGCGATCACGTTCGACTATGGCAACAACATTCGCACAGTTGCGTTCGATGCCGGACTCGAGAATGCGTTCGACATTCCGGGGTTTGTTCCCGAGTACGTGCGTCCGCTTTTCTGCGAGGGTAAGGGACCGTTTCGCTGGGTTGCGCTTTCCGGTGATCCGAAAGACATCGCGCGCACGGACGATCTCGTGCTCGAGCTGTTTCCGCAGGACGAGCATCTCAAGCGCTGGATCACACTCGCGCGTGAGCGCATCGCGTTTCAGGGCTTGCCTGCGCGAATCTGCTGGCTTGGGCAAGGCGAGCGCGCGCGGTTCGGTGT
>DASROK010000252.1:0-2582 GCA_035646915.1 Gemmatimonadaceae bacterium | reverse complement strand
ATTCAGCATTGCAAAAAAGCCCCCGGCAATTTGCCGGGGGCTTTTCGTTTCGAGCTGCCTTTTTTATCAGGTGTTCTCGTCGATGTTTCTTTCCGTCTTGCCGAAGTTCTTCTGGATCTTGCCCTCTAGCTCCTTGGCGCGACCCTTGATGTGCTCGCTTGCATTGTCAGTCGCGTCGCCGAGATCGCCACGAACCTGGCCTTCCATTTCCTTGGCGGTTCCCTTCACCTGATTCTCGAGTCCGCGCTGTTCGAGGTCCTTACCCATATATTCCTCCGGTCTAATTAGCGTCTACGTACACCGCAATGCTGCGGCATGCCCTCTAAATGCAATGGGTGTGCCGATCGTATGAGCGGGAAAGGCACAAGTTTTGTAAAAATCGCGTTACTGGCCCCTCCGGACGTAATAAAGAGGTTTCCGATAAGCACCCAGGTTGATTCACATCCTGCAGGCAACCGCCTCGCGAAGCTCACGCTTCTCGCAGTCGGCGTCGTGTACGGCGACATAGGCACCAGCCCGCTTTACGCAATCCGTGAATGCTTCAAGGAAGAGCACGGTCTCGTCGCCAATCCGGAGAATGTTTTCGGAGTGCTGTCGCTCATCCTGTGGGCTCTCATCATCATCGTCAGCATCAAGTACGTCGTCTTCATCATGCGAGCAGACAATCGTGGTGAAGGCGGCGAGCTTGCCCTGCTTGCGCTGATTCTTCAAACACAGCAGAGGCAGACCGACAACAGGCGGAGACTGCTGATCATCTCACTCGGCCTCACTGGTGCTGCTCTCCTTTACGGTGACGGAGTCATCACGCCCGCCATGTCGGTGCTTGGAGCTACTGAAGGACTTACCGTAATCGCGCCGCAGTTTCACATTTTCGTTGTTCCATCTACGCTCGTCATTCTTCTCACACTGTTTCTCGTGCAGAAGAAAGGCACTGCGAAAGTCGGGAGAATTTTCGGACCGGTCATGGTCCTGTGGTTCATCACGATTGCGATTCTGGGAATAGTCGAGATCGCCAGGTCTCCCGGCATTCTCCTCGCGATCAATCCATGGCACGGCGTGAAGTTTTTCGCCAGCAACGGTTTTACCGGTTTTGTGATTCTCGGCGCAGTAGTTCTTGCCGTCACCGGTGCGGAAGCGCTTTACGCAGACATGGGACATTTCGGGAAGCGTCCGATTCGCGTCGCATGGTTCAGCCTCGTTCTGCCGGCGCTGATGCTCAACTATTTCGGACAGGCAGCGCTTGTTTTGCGCGAGCCCGCAGCGGCCGCAAATCCATTCTATCTGCTCGCTCCGCGGATTCTTCTCTATCCGTTGCTTGCGCTTGCGACATCTGCAGCTGTCATCGCTTCGCAGGCGCTCATATCCGGAGCATTCTCGATCACACAGCAGGCAATTCAGCTCGGTTACTGCCCGCGAATGTCGATCATCCACACTTCGGAAACCGAGCACGGCCAGATTTACATACCGGAAGTGAATCGCGCGCTGATGATCGGATGTCTCACTGTTGTGGTTGGATTCAGGTCGACCAGTGCGCTCGGTGCAGCGTATGGCATTGCAGTGACCGGATCGATGGCAATCAGCACCATCCTGTTCTCGACACTTGCACGCTCGAGATGGCATTGGAGCTGGCCGAAAGTTATTGGCTTGGCAACCCTGTTCCTCGTTGTGGATCTGAGCTTCTTCGGATCGAACGCTCTCAAGGTCGTCCATGGCGGATGGGTTCCTCTCGCCATTGCGATTTCTGTCTTCACTCTCATGACGACATGGAACAGCGGAAGAAGAATCGTTCAGAGCCTTCTCGCGCGTGGCTCACTTCCGATCGATTTGTTCCTCGCCGACGTCGCGAAGCGGAAGCCTTTCCGCGCACCGGGAACTGCAGTGTTCATGACGTCCAATCCCGAGGGCGCGCCGCTTGTCCTGCTGCATCACCTGAGACACAACAAGACGCTGCTCGAAAACGTGATCCTGCTTTCGATTCTCGCAACGAATGTTCCTTCTGTTCCCGAGGACGAGAGAATCACCGTTACGGATCTCGGCGAGGGGTTTTGGCGCGTTGTCGCAAAGTACGGTTTCATGGAGAAGGCCGACGTCCCGCAGATCCTCGCGCGCTGCCGAAACATGGGGGTAGTCGCGGATCGCCGCGATACCACCTACTTCCTTGGCCGCGAGAGGCTGCTTCCAACGGGCCGCGCGCGCCTGGCCAGGTGGCGGAAAAAGCTCTACATCTTCATGTCGCGTAATTCGCGTACGGCAACGGAATACTTTGCCATCCCGCCAAACAGAGTTGTGGAGCTTGGCGCTCAAATCGAGATGTAAGCTCTGGAGCGGATTGTTCCCGCAACAGATGCAGGAACTGCAACCTATTGCAGTAACAAGCAAAGCAGAATTGATTCCTGCACCGCAGGAATATCACTGACAGGACGTCCCAATCACTGAACACCCTGAGTCGCACCCAACCGGAAAGCGGCTCCGACAACTGACACTCGTTGCGCTCGGCGTCGTGTACGGCGACATCGGGACAAGTCCGCTCTACGCTCTCCGCGAGTGCTTCAAACCCGAGTACGGCCTGACTGCCACACCCA
>DASROK010000251.1:0-7424 GCA_035646915.1 Gemmatimonadaceae bacterium | reverse complement strand
CTTCCTTGAGCGCGCGGTGATGCCGCCGCGTCACGGCTGAGAAGAGATCTTCCTTCTCGGATGCTTCACGTGCTGCTGCCTGCGCGGTCTCCTGAGCCTGTGCAGCGGAACGTTCCGCAGCAAGCAGATCGGCACGCAGCGATTCCGCCGCCGAGGCAGCGTGCAGTCGCGCGGCCTCTGCATCGACAAGAGAACGCTTCAGCTCGCCAATCTCCGCGCGTCGGCGAAGAGGTCCTGGTCCAGCGACATTCGCCGGAAGCCATATCGCACCGCGTGAGTCGACGAATCCCGTTCCGTTCTCTATTGGGCGAACGCGACCGAGAAGCGTGCGGACCCAGTGGGCAGCCGGTGATTCGGATCGAACGAGGCGCGAGAGATCTTCTCCATCCTCCTCGTGTTGTGCATGCAGAGAATCAGCAGGAAGCAGAAGCAGCGGACCAGGATTGGTCGCAGCATGCCATGCCCTGATCGCTTCAGCTGTTCCGCGATCCCGAACGAGAACCGCGTGAACAGTCGGTCCCAGAAAGCGCTCAACAAGTGATGCTGCTTCTGATTCGGTGCTGATGAAATCGCTGAGCGGGCCAATGACACTTCCTTCACCGAACCGCTCGCGCTCTCGCAAAAGTTTCGCAGCCGCGGGAGCAAGTCCTACGCGCTCGCGCTCCAGCTCTTCGAGAGCGTTCAGCTTGCTCTCGAGTGCAGTGTAAGCTTCCTCCGCGCGAAGCATTTGAGACCTGGCGCTCGAATCAGCATCTCGCGCAATGCGAAGCGCGTTCAGGGAAGTCGTATGCTCTGTGCTGCGAAGTCCGCTGGTTCCCCGCGCTTCGGCAAGCGTCTGCTCGGCCGACTCGAGCTCTCGACGAATTGCGGCTTCTGCATCTGCGAGCTGCGACTGTTCTTCTACCAGAACTGATCTCTTCTGCGTCAGCTCGTGCAGCTCCCGCTCTGTTGTCTGCTTGTCCAGTGCGTGCCGGTGCGCGACTTCGCGCATCTCGCGAGCGGAGCGCTCGGCGCTTTCCACTGTTACGCGCGCGACAGCGAGAGATGCCCGTACTTCTTCCTCTTCCGATGAAGTCGCCTCGTATGACTGGTTTGCGACGTTGAGCTCGCTCTCGAGCTGAGCTCGATGTGCAACTGCGGCTTCAAGCTCTTCGCTGACCCGTTCCACAGTCGATCCGCCTTCACGCTGTTCCTGCTCAGCGCGCTCGCGGCGGGCGACAGCATTGCGTTGTCGCTCCTCTGCAACAGCGATCTCAGCACGGAGCTCCTGTGTGCTCTCGCGCTGCTCCGCAACGAGTCGCGCGAGCTCACCGCGTCGGGCCTCGGCGGCAGCGCGGCTTCCGTGCGCCGCATCGCGCGACGCTTCTGCAGCGGCAACGTTCTCTTCCGCGGTCGGCGCTTCATTGCGGAGCGCAGCAACTCGTGTCTCCAGTCTTGCAAGCTCGTCACGCCACGCATCCATTTCGCGGGACGCGAGGGCAATGTCGACTGTGAAGCGGCGTTTCATCAGCTCGACGTGTCGCTCGGCCCGGCGACGCTGGCGCGCAAGCGAGCGGACCTGCGTCTGGACCTCTGCGATGAGATCGTCGAGGCGCCCCAGATCGACTGCGGTTTCCTCGAGACGCCGCTCTGTGCTGCGTTTCCTGTCGCGATAGAGTCCTACGCCTGCGGCTTCCTCGAACAGCTCCCGCCTTTCATCAGGTCGGTCCGAGAGAAGGGCATCGATCATCTTGCTCTCGATCACAACCCCGGAATCAGCGCCGAGTCCCGTGCCCCGCACCATGTCGTGGATGTCGCGAAGGCGGCAGGGGGAATTGTTCAGCAGATATTCGCTTTCGCCTGATCTGCTCAGCCGGCGCGTGATTACGACTTCGCGGAATGGAACTCCGAGCGCGCCATCGTCATTCTCGAAGAAAAGCGAAACTTCCGCGATGTTCACCGGACGACGCGCAGAAGATCCCTGGAAGATCACCTCTTCCATCTTTGCGCCTCTCAGTGCGCGCGCGCGTTGCTCGCCGAGCACCCATCGCACCGCATCGGAGACGTTCGATTTTCCGCAGCCGTTTGGACCGACAATCGCCGTCACTCCGGGCTCGAACACGAGCTCTGTATCGTCGGCGAAAGATTTGAATCCCTGAAGCTCGAGCTTCGTGAGACGCACTACCGCATTCTCCCGGTCTTGTATACGAGGACTGGCGTAAGCCCCGCGACTCTCAATGCAGTTGCAGCGAGTGTCGATTCATCAGGCGTCACGAACGCGCCCGCGTAGATTCGCGCGCTGCCATCACTCTGCCTGAGTGCGTAGGCTTTTACGTCCTTCTCGGCCAAAGCCTGAAGCTTCTCGCGAATTCGCGACGTCATTCCTGCCTGTGCAGGAATGCTGTCGATCATGAGCGCAAGAGGCGCGCGAAGAACTGCTTCGCCTGAATCGGGGAGTGAGCGGCGTCGACGCAGGGTGGCCAGAAGCCGGTCCGCTTCCGTGCTGTCGTCATATACCCCTGCGTAGATCTTGTACCAGATAGCTTCTGTATCTCCGATCGGCACGAGTGAGATTGTCGCCGCAGGCAGCGCCGAGCCGTACGACTTCACCTCTAAGTTAGCACCTTCGAGCGTGTTAGATGCAGAAATGAAGACGGAAAATTGCGGCGCGCCCGCTGAATCTCCGGGGTTCGAGGCGGTCACCACAGGCCGACGAGGCTGAGCCGAATCGACAGCAGCCGTATCGACCGGGACGACTGCCTGCGGTTCAGGTTCTTCCTTCGACGACCTGCCGATCAGCGCGCCAGCGGCGATCCCGACTGCAAGCAAAGCGACCGCAATCATGGCGATCCGTCGAGTTGGCAGCTCCTCTTTTTTCGGCGCGATATCTATTGGTGGTGGAGCAACAATGGCCGGATGAGGAATTTTTGCCAGAACGTTTGCCGCAGGCGCGGTTTCGAGACGCTGCATTCCAACCAGCACAACGCCGTCGACCTGTGCAGCGAGCTTCGCGAGACCGGGAGTTTCGGACGAAACCACAAGCAGCAGCAGCTCATCGGCTTTCGCGAACTCCGAAGCGAATCCAGTCCAGCGAGGGCTGCCGAGAATTCTTTCCACACCCGGTGATTCGGTTCCACTCGGCATCACGTAGAAATTCTTCGCGTCCTCCACTTCGCGCGCGATTCTCACGAATGACGTGCCGAACTCGAAGCTGTCGTATACGCCGTGCGGGTCGTCGTCCCGAATGAGAGACTGCAGGGGCGGTGTATCACCACCAAGGTCGGCGACCATCACCAGGCGATGTGCGCTCTCCGAAAGCGCAATTCCGATGGCCGCGTGCGCTGCAGCGACGATGTCGTCCGACGTGACGATAACGGATGAAAAACCACGCAGGGCAACGGCGGCCTGTCTGCCGGCTCCCTCGTAGGCTCCGCCCGGTGGACGCAATACGGGCGCCGTCAACGAGCTTCCTCGTAAATCCAGTACTGTCGTTTAGAATCGCGCCCAATGCGCTCAGCCTCTTCACGCGAAGAGTAGGGACCGAGCACCACGCGATATATGGTCGTCGATCCTGATGTTGTCGGCACCACTCTCGGCTTCATTCCGTTCACGACAATACCCTGCGCGGTTTCTGTTGCTTTCTGCTCGGAAAGCACTGCCGCGAAGGATACCATATACCCGCGCTGAGTGGGTGTAACCTCTGGAGGCAGCGGCAGCATCGTCGGAGAAGCATCCCTTAACGGTGGCGACGGAATGCTGTCGTTATGGGCAGCTGCAGCAATCGAATCCATTCTTATGATGCTGTCCCGCGTTTCGAAAGTCACCGGCCGGTCGAGCTCGGACGCTCGCGGGCGAAAGCCATTCCATCTTACGAAGAACCAGAAATCCTGAGCTCCGTTCGCAATCGTCGCTTTTACCGCCAGGCTCGACTCGTCGATGAGCTCGACATCATTGCCGCGCGCGGCCGCGATCGCACCTCCAGGAGCAAAGCCCGGGAGATCTGCTCTCCAGTCTGTCGCGATCGACCCGTTCACCTTGTCGCTTCCAATTCCAATTACCCACACTGAATCGATGTCTGCCTCGGGACGCGCCAGGATGTACTGGCCCAGCGGGTCCATTCTCAGCTCGGTCGCGGCACCGGGAAGATCGACGTTTTCAGAAACGGTTTCAGAATAGCGGTCGACCACCGAAAGATTGCTGTCACCCTTGAGCGCTACGTAAAGACGATCACCGCTGGGAGTCGGAACTATCGACTCCACAGGCTTTGCAAAGCGTACGCTTTTCACTGGTGTGAGGTCACGCGTCCGGACACCAATCAGGCCGGAGTCGACGGCAAAGTAGAGCCGGTCTCCAACCTGCGCGTGGATCGTGGACACAAGGGGAAGGGAGGCGACCTGAACAACTTCATCGTCGGTTGGCTGGATGAGCCAGAGACTAGTCTTTCCTTTCTCGTTACCGGCAATTATCACCGATCCATTCTGCTGCGGGAATAATGTCGATGCCGGTGCGGGCGGCTCGAAGCTCCAGTCGCCTGCGGGAGTGATCCGGGCGAGTTCCCCTTTCGCTGTAATTCCATAGATATCGGAGCCATTTGCGCTGGACAGCGAAGCAAGCTTTTCCTTCGATGCAGTGCGGACTTCTCCGGCGCGCAGGTCCAGCCGGCGCGGCTGCCCCTTGTCGTCGATGAAAGACAAAACGCCATAATCCGGATCGAATCCCAGTATGCGCGCGACTGGTGGCGCGCCTTCGACCTCCGTTACAGCGGAGTCGAGCCGCGGGTAGATGTAGGCGCGGGCAGTGCCGCCGGCGCGGGGAATTCGGAGGACTATCTGATCGGGACCGCGCGAGGCGGTTGCACTTGGGGCACTGGGAGAGGCCTGCCGCTCGCCCTTGCAGGCGAGCGCGGCAAGCGTCAGCCCCAACAGGCTTACTTTAGAAACTCGGGCCCAGCGAGAAAGTCCAGTTCGGCTTGCGTCCAGGTTTATCGAGCGGTATCGCGTAATCCCATTTGAGGATCGCAAGGTTGAAAAGATTCACGCGGAGACCCGCACCATAACTCCGGAGCGGGAAGCGCTGGAGCGTCAAATCATAATTGTCCGGCTTGGTGAGCGAAACCGTCTGGCCTTTACTCCAGGCAAGTCCCGCATCATAAAAAATCAGGCCCTCGATGGGCGGCAGGCCCACCGGGAGCGACCCCAGGTCGAATCTCCTGATGATCGGGAACCGGATCTCAGCGTTCGCCACCATCACGCGGCTTCCCACCAGCTGCTCCGTTTCACAGGTCGATGACCCGGCAGCATCGATGTACCCCGTGCATTCGTAGCCGTAGAAATTCGCCTTGTCGTAGCCCCGCACGTACTCAGGGCGTCCAATGTATTTGGGGAACGCGCCCTCGTTGCGGCCGACCGACGCGCTTCCAAGAAATCGCGTTGCGATAGTAATCGTGTTGAAGATGATCGGATCATACCGGCGATAATCAGCGAGATATTCGACCCAGCGCAGATTTCCGACGGACGGCGATACCTGGAACCGATACCTGCGGCCAATCACGGGAGCGGTGTAACCAAACAGCGTGTTGTCCGATACATACGCCACTGACGGTGAGAAGAAGTTGTACGCAGGCGCGTTCGCTACGTCGTTGATCTCCGGCGCGGTGCATCCCTGGAAACCATAGCAGTCCTGGCTCAGCGCAATGATCGAGCGGCCGATGCTGTTGAACTGCGCGCCCGTCTCGAATCGCGTGAATCGATTGAGCGGATACTGCGCGGTGAAGAATGCGTTTCGCAGGACGTACCGCGTGAAGAACACACTGTAGTGCACGCTTCCGTCGTCATTCTGCGTCGGAGGTGAGCCGTTCTGTGGCAGGAAAATCGGCTGCTGATACGCGCCCGTGGTGTACTGCCACCGGTGACTCAGGTTTGCGTACGCCGCGAATACACTTGCATCTCTCAGCTGCCCATAAACTGCGGCAGACAGAGCGATCTGGTGATTGCTCAGAAGATCACTCAGGACAATCGTCGTTCCGCCGGAGAATCCACTCAGCCCGTACTGATTGCCGGTTCCATATCCGACTTCAGGCTGAGCGATATAGTCGGGCTTGAAACCGACCGAATATTTGTAATCACGGAACCTCGTCGTATCAGGAAGCGCGAAATCGGGATTTGCGTTGAGGGTCGCAACCGTTGTCGCCTCGAACTGATTCGACTGAGCTTCGCCTTTCGACAAAGCCGCCGAAGGACGCGATCCGGATGGCGCGCGATACGTCGATGACTGATTGACAGATTCCTGAACCCGCCCTGACGAATCCTCCGGAGTTACAGACGCTACAGGCGCAGCTATTGTGAGCGGAGCGACATTCATCACCAGCGCTGTGGACGTCGCACCCTGTCCGGTAAATGCGGTGCGCTTGAGCGAACGCGGATTGTCGGTAGCCCAGACGGTATAGTCGCCGTTCTCATAGTACGTGAACGCCATTCTGTCGGCGCCGCGTGACCACGTGAGTGCAGGGCTGTACTCGGTGATTGCAGAAATTCCGCCGATCACGTTCGTCAGCTGATACTGCAGCTTGTCGTTCATGTCGTACAGGAAAACGTTCTGCACGCCTGTCCGGTCCGAGATGTACGCAATCGACTGTCCGTCCGGAGCCCACACCGGATTCAGATTGTGTCCTGCCTGACCGGGTACCACTTCGATCGCTCCACTTACCGGATCGATCAGTGCGACCTGCCACTTGGCAAACTGAAGCCGTGTGATGTCAGTCGGCGGCGCACGATCAGTTGCGAACGCGATGCGCTTTCCATCGGGAGACCAGCTTGGCTGAAGATCTCCGTACAGATCGTTTGTCAGCTTGCGAAGATTCTTTCCATCTGCATCGATGATGTAGAGATCTGTCACTCCGCCCTGTGTGCCGCTGAAGACAATGTGCTTGTCGTCAGGCGAATACGACGGGCCAGTGACCGCATCGACCGGTAGATCGAGACGCTTTCTCACGCTCTTCGATGGAATGTCGAGCAGATAGAGAACGTCCTTGCCCTGCCGCTGCGCGGTGAATGCAAGAGTTTTCTCGTCATTCGAGAATGCGCTTTGCGAATAGAGCAGGCGCAGCTCTTCGAAATCAGGATTGAGCGTGCTCTTGATCAGCCGCTTGATGCGCTCGCCTGTGCGGCCATCGCCGAGCCACAGATCGATGAACAGCTCGCCGCGCTTCTGATTTCCATTCGAAAGGAAGGCGACGTACTTGCCGTCATTTGAGAGAACCGGAGCAAGGAAGATCTCTCCGCCAGACTTCTTGTGAGTGAGAAGCGGCTGCGCGAATGTCTGCGGGCGCTGGTACTGTGATGCGGCCGGCAGATACTGCGACTGCACTGCTTCGCGCCACGCAGCACCCACATCTGCCAAAGGCAGTCCAAGCTCGCGCAGGAATGCTCGCTCTACACCAACTGCGG
>DASROK010000250.1:0-2163 GCA_035646915.1 Gemmatimonadaceae bacterium | reverse complement strand
CTCCTGCTCGATTCACTCAACTGAGATCGTGGCTTCTCAGATGTCAATGCAACTCGCTTACGAGCTCGCGACCGCACAGGACGCAGACACGCGAGCGATCTTGCAGAACACGATCCTATTGCTGATACCTTCACCTAATCCCGACGGCATCGACATTGTTACGAACTGGTATCGCAAAACGCTCGGCACACCTTACGAGGGACGAGAACCTCCGGAGCTTTATCATCACTACGCCGGTCACGACGATAATCGCGACTGGTTCATGCTGAATCTCAAAGAGACGCAACTGATCACGCGCCTGCTCTGGCACGACTGGTTTCCGCAGATCGTTTACGACGTGCACCAGCAAGGATCGAACGGCTCGAGGTTCTTCATTCCGCCGTTCTACGATCCACCGAATCCGAATATTTCGCCGTTGTTACTGAGACAGGTCGGACTGATCGGTCACAAAATTGCCGCCGACCTGCAAGCCGCGGGCTTCCAGGGCGTGCTGACGAATGCACTCTACGACACGTGGTGGCACGGCGGCTTCCGCACCGCGCCATACTTTCACAACTCGATCGGCATTCTTTCCGAAGCTGCGAGCGCTCGTTTGATGTCGCCCGCCAACGTCACAACCGAACAACTCGCGCGATCGAGCACGCGTGGAATGCGCAACGCCACTGAATCGAGTACGAACTTTCCGGATCCGTGGCCGGCGGGACAATGGCGTCCACGCGACATCATGTCGATGGAGATGATCTCGGCGCGCTCGATTCTCGAGATGGCTGCGAAGTTCCGTGTCGAGTACCTGCGAAACTTCTACGAGCTCGGCCGAAAGAATATCGAGTCAGCGGGTCCGCAGGCGTACTTGATTCCCGCCGGACAGGCCCGTGATGAAGCGGTCGCAAAGATGCTGGGCAGTTTGATTGATCAGGGCGTCGAAGTGTATCGCCTCGATCGAGAACTGCATATGATCTTGGCAACACCAATCTTACGCAGGACAAATCCAGTCGCTGAGAAGCTCGGAAACTATAGAAGACTGGCTAGCCTGACATCTTCGCAGGTGCAGGAGGTGCCGCTCGGCAGTTACATCATCTTCCTGGCCCAGCCACAACGAACTAACATCCTCGCCCTGTTCGAGCCGCAAATCTATCCAAACAGGTTGACGGGTCAAGGGGAAGCAGAGCGTCCATACGACGTCGCTGGCTGGACTCTGCCGTTACAGATGGGCGTCGAGGCGCCTGTTGTCATGACGATCAGAGAACCCGCGAACGAGCGCAAGTTGACGCTGCTGAAAGATGCGAATGAAGTCCGAGCGGACCTCGCGCTCCCGTTGAAGAAAGGTGATGAGTCGCCGATTAAAAACCCGTTAAAGCAGCCGGTTCGTGTCGGAATTTATAAAGGTTCTACGAGCAACATGGACGAAGGTTGGACGCGTTATATATTCGATACGTTCAATGTTCCTTACACTACCGTACGCGACGCTGACATGCGCCAGGGCAGGCTCAACTCGAAGTTTGATGCCCTCATCTTTACGTCACAGGCGGCCACACAGATCATCAACGGCAATGCTGCGGGAACGCTGCCGGCGGAGTACACGGGCGGCATCACTGAAGGCGGAGTGAAGAACCTTAAAGAGTTTGTGAACAACGGCGGGATGATGATCTGTTTTGATAACGCGTGCGACATGGCGATTAAGGAATTCAACCTGCCGTTGAAGAACACGCTGGAAGGCGTCAGGTCGTCTGAGTTCTATTGTCCTGGATCGATAGTCGCGCTGGACGTCGACAACAAGCACCCCATCGCGTCGATGCTGCCGTCGAGCGTGCCTGCCTACTTCATCAACAGCTCGGCGTACACAGCGGCGGCTGACGCGAACGTGCGGGTGATTGCGCGCTATGCGAAGGACAATCTGTTGCTGAGTGGCTGGCTGCTTGGCGAGGAAAAGCTGAGCGGGCAGATAGCGCTCGCCGAAGTGAGTCTCGGGAAGGGTCGAATCGTGCTTTTCGGCTTCCGGCCCCAGCACCGCGGGCAGGCATGGGCGACGCTGCCGTTTATCTGGAACGCCCTCTCGACCGCCGCGTCGAATTCCAGCGAAGAATAGTCCTATAAGTCGCAGGCAGGGGTGGCCACGGAGGGCCACCTGTGCCTCGAACTATTTTTGCTTGCCCTGCGTCGCGT
>DASROK010000249.1:0-2520 GCA_035646915.1 Gemmatimonadaceae bacterium | reverse complement strand
CTTCAGCGATGTGGATCTCGCGACAAAAACCACAATCCAGTTGTTTGCGCAGGACGGAACGACTCTCGGAACGTTCGCGGCGCCGGTTCGTACTGACGCTGCAGGACTCTCGTTCGTCGGCGTATCGTACGCTTCGGCGGTGATTGCGCGCGTGCGCATCACGCTTGGAACAGGTGCGCTGGGCGCGGGTGTGAAGGATGTTTCAGCAGGTGGAACTTCGGATCTGGTAGTGTTCGACAACGTGATTTATGGAGAGCCGAAGCAGGCTTTTTGATGCAAACATAAGAAGAGCCGGTGAAATCTCACCGGCTCTTCTTGGCTTCTGGACGAAGCTTCATACCTTTCGTACCGACAGGAGCCGGCAATGTCTTTCGCGGACGGTATTGGAAACGAGCAGCTGCTCGAGCTCTTTTTCTCGCAGTCGATGGACGGGTTCTTCTTCATGATGCTCGATGAGCCCGTCGAATGGAACGATAGTGTCGACAAGGACAAAGTCCTCGACTATGTCTTCGAGCATCAGCGGATGACGAAGGTCAACACCGCGATCCTGCGGCAATTCAAGGCATCGCGTCCCGAGGAAATACTAGGCAAGACACCAGCTGATTTTTTTGCCCACGACATCGTGTCGGCCAGGATCAGATGGAAAGATTTCTTCGATCGTGGTTACTACCACAATGAAACTGATGAGCGCAGACTCGACGGATCTCCGATGCGACTCGTTGGTGATTACATCATCATTCACGACAACAGAGGCCGAATCGCCGGACATTTCGGCATTCAGCATGACATCACGGATCATCATCTCGCTGCGGAGCAGATAAGTGCTTCACGCGCACAGCTGCGCGCACTTGCATCGCGACTTCAGAAAGTGCGCGAAGAGGAGCGCACAGAAATCGCGCGCGAAATTCACGACGAGCTCGGCCAGGCACTCACAGGGCTCAAGCTCGACATCTCGTGGATGAGCCGTCGCCTTCCGCGTGATCAGGAAGTATTCGCGCAGTGCTCGTCGGTGATTCAGCGTATTGACCAGACGATCACCGCTGTGCGCCGCATCGCCACTGAATTGAGGCCCAGTATCCTGGATGAGCTCGGTCTCGAGGCGGCGCTCGAGTGGCAGAGTCAGGAATTCACCAGACGCACAGGTGTCAACGTGACACTCGACTCGTCCGTATGCTGTGGAATATCAAATGATCTCGCCAGCTCGGCATTCCGGATTGTTCAGGAATCGCTGACCAACATTGCGCGACACGCCAATGCGTCGCGTGTCAACATATACCTCGCGCAAACGCCGGCGATGCTGTGCCTCGAAGTAATAGATGATGGAGTTGGTTTTCCTCCTGAGCGCGCAGACCTCACCAGCTCCCTCGGGCTCATAGGAATGCGTGAGCGCGCACTTGCGTGCGGCGGTGAGCTCTGCATCTCGACCGGTGAAGGCGCCGGCACTGCGATTCGACTGCGCGTTCCGCTTCCCGCAGAGGAATCCGCATGATTCGCCTGGCGATAGCCGACGATCATCCGATCGTGCGCGAAGGGTTGCGAAGGATTGCGATCGAAGATGCCGGAATTACTGTGGTCGGTGAAGCAGCGACGGCGGCCGAGCTGTTCCGGTTGATGTCTCAAGCGGCGGTAGATGTTGTCCTCCTCGACGTGAGCATGCCCGGAGCGACATTTGTCGAGACGGTGGTGGAGCTGCGGCAGACGCATCCCACAGTCCGGATCCTCGTGCTCAGCGTTCATCCTGAGGATCAATGGGCAGTGCGCGCGCTGCGGGCTGGTGCATCGGGATATCTGACGAAAGATCGATCACCAGAACAGCTCGTCCAGGCGATACGAAGAGTTGCGAGGGGCGGGAAGTATGTGAGCGAGACGCTGGCCGATCAGCTTGCGGGACTGGCTGATCGCGGACGAATGCGAGCCGCGCATGAGCTGCTCAGTGATCGCGAGTTCGAGGTGCTGCGCGCGCTCGGTAGTGGAATGACGGTGAAGGATGTCGCGCATCAGCTGCACCTGAGCGCAAAGACAGTAAGCACGTACCGCACACGGCTCCTGGAGAAGATGGGCCTTCATTCCACAGCCGATCTCGTGCGATATGTCATAGCGAACGACCTCTTGAGATAAATCCCTCAACAGGACTCCTGCGTAGGACGGAAGCCTACAAGACGGGTTGCCCAACTCTTACACGAAAATTCTCGCGGCACCGGCTGAATCCTGATTGGAGTTTTGATATCCTGCGCGCCTAAGGAACCAGGGAAATTCCAATGCGATTCAGCTCAATTTTACTGGGCTTTGTGGTTTTACTTTCAGCAGGATGCGATTACAACGCGGCCTCCGTTGATTACCCGCCGGTTGTCACCCCGCCGCCTGCGCAGCGCTCGTTTGCTGAAGGCCTGTGGACCGTGAGCGGCGCTCCCGGCGAAATCGACCGGCTGGATGCGACGCAGCTTCTCGAAAGCGGGACACGGACTCCGGCGACGCGATTTTTTACATCGAGCGCAGGATTGTTCAGCCTGAACACAATAG
>DASROK010000248.1:0-5822 GCA_035646915.1 Gemmatimonadaceae bacterium | reverse complement strand
ATATCGACGGCCAGATGCAGGATGTCATTTCGCTGCAGGATTCGATGGCAAAAAAGATTGTCGCGGATCTGTCGCCCGCGCTCGGCACATCGAGCGGATCATTGGTGAAGCGGCAGACATCGAACTTCGAAGCGCACGACCTTTACCTCAAGGGGCATTTCTTCTGGAATCAGCGCACCGCCGAATCGATGCGTGCCGGCATCTCGTATCTCAAGCAGGCAATTGCAAAGGATCCGAACTACGCACTCGCATGGGCCGAGCTGTCGAGCGCGTATTCGCTCGAGCCAGCGTTCGGCGACATGGCGTCAGTTGAGATTAGATCCCTGGCCCGCGAAGCGGCGGAAAAAGCCGTGACTCTCGACCCGGGCCTGGCAGAAGCGCATACCGCACTTGGAATAAGCTTGACCTTCAACGACTGGAACTTTACGGAGGCCCTGGCCGAGCTCGACAAGGCGATCAAGCTTGATCCTCAGAACTCGTTTCCGCGGCTGTTCCGTGCGTGGCCACTTTTTGCACTCGGACGCGGGAAGGAGGCAACGGCCGATATTGAGCAAGCGAGAAAGCTCGACCGCCTTTCACCCATCATCAACACGCGTTTCGGCACTGCGTTGACCTGGATGGGGCGAAATGCCGAGGCGGAAAGGGAGCTGAACGAGGCCCTGGAGATCGATCCAAATAATCTGCTGGCGAGATTCGAGCTCGGTTTGGTGCTCGCGCTTCAGGGAAAATACAAGGAAGCGCGAATCAATTTTCCGGATGCTATCGACTGTGAAGCAGGCCGCTGCATGAGCATGATCGCATTTGCTGCAGGCAGGGAAGGCCGTACCGATGATGCGCGTGCGATCTACAAGCGTCTGGAAGCTCGGGCGCGGGATCGATTCATTTCCCCCGAGGCGCTTGCAATTGCTGCCGTCGGCATGGGCGACAAGGAGCTCGCGCTCGACTGGCTGGAGAAAGCCGTCGAGCAGCATTCATTCACCGTGATCTTCATGAAGTCTGACCCGGAGTTTGCACCGCTCATGAGCTCGCCTCGCTTCAAAGAAATCGCGAACAAGGTCGGGATCTAGCTCAGAAATGATAAGAGAACAGCTTCAGGCATCTCTGGGAACCGCATATACCATAGAAAGGGAGCTCGGCGGCGGAGGAATGTCCCGGGTGTTCCTGGCGACAGAAAACCGGCTTGGCCGAAAAGTCGTCATCAAGGTTCTGTCGCCAGACCTCGCCGCTGGAGTAAATGCTGACCGGTTCGAACAGGAGATCCGCCTCGCGGCCCGGCTGCAGCAGGCAAACATCGTCCCGCTGCTCGCAACAGGCGACACGAACGGCCTCCCGTATTTCACCATGCCATTCGTCGAAGGGGAATCGTTACGCACAAAGCTCAAAACACACGAAACATTCGCGATGGCCGAAAGCGTGAGCATCCTCCGCGATGTCGCACGCGCGCTGAGCTACGCACATGCAGCGGGTGTTGTGCACCGAGACATCAAGCCGGACAACGTTCTCCTGTCGCACGGCGCGGCGATGGTTACCGACTTCGGAATCGCGAAAGCGCTGTCAGCGGCGCGCGCTGAGGGCGCGGACACAACCCTCACCCAGGCGGGAACGTCACTTGGCAGTCCGGGCTACATGTCGCCTGAACAGGTCGCTGGCGATCCGAACGTGGATCATCGCGCTGACATCTACGCGTTCGGCTGCCTTGGGTACGAGTTGATCACTGGCCAACCGCCTTTCACCGCATCGACTCCCCAAAGAGTACTCGCAGCACACATCAGTGAAACGCCAAAGCCAGTAGCATCGCAGCGAAGCGGTGTTCCCCGAGAGCTCGCGTCACTCATCATGCGCTGCCTGGAGAAGGATCCCGCGCGCCGGCCATCGAGCGCTGATGAGATCATTGCTGCGCTTGGCGATACGAGCACATCGGGAAGCAATGTCATCGCGAAACCGAACTCCCGCTGGATAGCCATTGCTGCGACAGTGCTGGTGCTCATCGCCGGAGCAGCTTTCGCAAAGTTGTATCGCGCCGGAAACGCTGACAACACAAACAAGTCAATTGCCGTTCTTCCGCTGACAAACCTGAGCGGAGACAAATCCAATGATTTCTTCGGAGAAGGCCTCGCGGAGGAAATCACAGGCACACTCGCGAAGGCCGGACTTCACGTCGTCGGCCGCAGCAGCGCACGCGCTCTGGCAGCGAAAGGAGTGAGCCCCGTCGAGATCGCGAAGCAGTTCAATGTCGCAAATGTTCTTCAGGGAAGCGTGCAGCGCGCGGGCGACAGAGTTCGCATCTCGATAAGTCTCGTTTCGATGCCCGGTGAAGCGGTCCTGTGGAGCGACAAATACGACCGCGACATGAAAGACGTTTTCGCAGTGCAGGACGAAATCGCGCGCGCCGTCACCAGCGAGTTGAAGGTTCAGCTCGGCGACAAAAAGCAGCTGGTACGCACCGAAACACAGGATCCCCAGGCGCACACGGAGTATCTCGAAGGGATGTACCTGTGGAACCGTCGAACTGCCGCAGGTCTCAGGAAAGCAATCAGTCTCTTCGCCGACGCGGTGCGCCGTGATCCAAAGTATGCTCAGGCCTACGGCGGAATGGCGATGGCATATGTCGTTCTTCCAGCCTACGACGATGTCGCCACTGACGACATGCTCGCACGTGCACGCGACGCGGCTAATCGTGCACTTGCTATCGACAGCACGAATGTCCTCGCACTTACTGCACTTGGTTACACCGAGACGCTCGAGTACCGAAACGCCAGTGCACACGAGAATTTCAATCGCGCACTCGCAGCCGACTCCAGCTTCGCCACTGCACATTTCTGGCGTGCGCTGCTATTGCTGCAGCAGAACCGAAATCAGGAAGCGCTTGACGAAGTGAACCGCGCCCGGGCATTGGAGCCTGCTTCGCTCGTCATCAATACCGCAGTGACCCAGGTGCTGTACGACATGCGCCGGTATGATGAGGCAGCCAAGTCTGGCCAGGCCGTACTCCAGCTCGATTCAACTTTTCAGCTTGGAATTGTCGATCTTGCAAAGGTGCTCATAGAGCAGCAGAAATTTTCTGAAGCAATCGCGATGATGATGCCTGCACTCGACATCCCGGGTGTCAGCTACCGCGAGAAAGTTGCAGTCACAGCTTACGCGCTTACGCGCGCTGGGCGCATCAGCGAAGCATCCGCCTTGATGAAGAAGATTGAGTCCAGGGATGCAGAGAAGGTTTCCGAGCGTGGCATGGTCGCGGCTGCACTCTACACGCTTGGCCGTCGCGACCAAGCCGTCAATGCTCTCCGCGATGCGGTCGATGGCCACGACTTGTGGCTCGCTCACTACCTGCACGCAGCACCTTACGATGGACTGCGCACCGATCCACGGGCCAAAGAGCTCTTCGACCGGATCTCGAAAAGATAGGGTCGTTAAAGCAGCTTACATCTTCGTCAGGGCATCACGGACCGCATCAACCGCCGAATATCGCGGCTTGAATCCAAGGATTTGCTCTGCTTTTGCAATGCTGGCGCAGGGCGAGTGAGTCATATGATCATGAGTGAGCTCCACGGCGCGCGCATTCTTGTCCCGCTGCCATTCTTCCCATGGAAGAAACTCGAGATGAGCACGATGACCATACCACGACGCGACAGTTTCAGCGTAGGACCGCATCGTTACAGGCTCGCGTGCAGCAACGTGAAACGACTGGCCGATCGATTTATGGGGTTGGGCGACCGCCAGCTCGAACGCCTGCGCGACATCATCAGCGTGTACGTGCTGCAACGTTGCAAGACCATCGTCCGGAAGGTCGATAGTCTCTCCGTAAGCGAGACGCTCGAACACATTGCGACTCAGATTTCCGGCGGGATTGATCGGATCCCATCCGGGACCTGTGATGTGACCGGGATGAAGTATCGTCGCAGGAAATCCGCGCGATGACTGGTCGAGCAGATATTTCTCGATTTCCGCCTTGCGAATTCCGTATTCACCGAACGGCTCGCGGGGAGCCGTCTCATCATACGGTCGAGTCCGAGGCACTCCGTGAACCCACAGCGTGCCGCAATGAATGAAATGCTTCACTCGTGATCGCAGTGCATCAACCAGTTGCGACGCAGAAGCGCGATCGAAACAGATAAGGTCGATCACTGCTTCCGCTTCGATGTCGGCAATGCGCTGTCCGAAAGATCCTTCACGCTCGGCGATGGGGCGGTCAATAGTTACGCCTTCGACCCTGTCCCATTCTGAAGACCGATGATACGGCTCGCGGTCGCCGCGAGAGACTGTGACAACGCTATGGCCCGCGCGCACGAGGCGTGGCACGAGCCATGTGCCGATGTGACCAGTTGCACCGATAACAGTGATTCGCACCGGCAGAATCTACTGCCGGGGAAAGCCGACGGTATATTGATCGCAGAATGACATCAGCGAGGCACAAATGCGAGCACTAATTGTTGCACTGACATTGTCAATCGTGGTGACGAACGTACCCGCGCTTGCCCAGGGCCTTCCTGATGTCACGCCGCAAATGACGGCGATGGAAACGAGGCTTCTGACAGATCTGAGCCCTGCGCAACGAACATGGATAAGAGAGGAAGCAACGCGGCAGCGATCAGCCAGCGGAGAACCGGGGAAGATCAGTCCGGAAGCTTTGAAGACATACCCATCGCTGCATAACATGGGCAACGCTGACATCGAGGCGCTCGCGTTTCTCGTCCTGATGCAGGCAGCGAAATCGGCTCAGGAAGATGTGAAGTCAGTCATGGCCGGCGTCAAAGCGATCAACGCTGCAAAGGCGAAATCTCGAGACGTCCAGCAAAGGACGACGGCAAGCGGCGAGGCGTCTTCACTCCGTTTGCAGACCACCATGGATCGCCGGGCAAAACTCCTTGAAACGGCCTCGAATCTGATGAAGAAGATGGCGGAATCAGGATCGACCACTGTTCGCAACATCAAATAACAACCAGATCAGGATCCGCTCATGGTAATGCCACTTGGCGATGACGATCTTGATCGTCGAATTGTTCCAGTAGTCACGTACGCCCTCATTGCAATCAATGTGATTGTCTGGCTGCTGGAGCTCACCGGCGGCGAAAGATTCATCAATGGATTCAGCACCGTGCCCTTCGAGATCACGCACGGCACGGACCTCATCGGAACACAGACAATTCATGTCGGCGGCCAGAGCCTGCCGATCGAGCTCTTTGCAGGCCCAAAGCCGATCTACCTGACGCTCCTCACATCGATGTTCATGCACGCGTCATGGATGCACATCATCGGCAACATGCTCTACCTCTGGATTTTCGGTGACAACATCGAGGACAGACTCGGCCACGCGAAGTTTCTCGTCTTCTATCTTGTCTGCGGCCTGGCAGCGAGCATGGCCCAGGTTCTTTTCGATGCGAATTCAGTCATCCCCAGTCTCGGCGCATCAGGCGCCATCGCCGGAGTGCTCGGCGCGTACCTGATTCTTTTCCCGAGAAAGAATGTGCGCGTGCTGTTCGCCCGGCAGATTGTCAACATGCCGGCGTTCATCGTGCTTGGTCTCTGGATTCTTCTTCAGATCTTCAGTCAGATCGGAGTGAGTGGAGGGCAGGCATCGGGAGTCGCGTATCTCGCGCACATTGGCGGATTCACAGCCGGAGTAGTCCTGATCTTTCTCTTCGGTGGTCGCTCCAAGCTCGGTCCAGTAGCTTCAAGGGTGTAGCAACTCAAAGCGAGGAATGAATGACGATCAGAATTCGCCGCTGCGCATATTGAGTGACCAGCATTCAAGCCGCCCGGGCGGCGGCCGAGATTCGGAAGGAGCTGGGCGAAGAGGTCCAGCTTGAGAGCGGTCACTA
>DASROK010000247.1:0-3190 GCA_035646915.1 Gemmatimonadaceae bacterium | reverse complement strand
TCCCCCACCGGAACCACCACCTGCTCCGCCAAAGACCGAAATTCCGGAACCGACAGCTGCCGTCACCGGGCCTCCGGAAGTCCCTGCTTCGCCCGCTCTGAGAAGGATGGCGCGGGAACTCGGCGTCGACATTCACTCCGTCAAAGGGACCGGTCCAGAGAATCGGATCACCGAAGACGACGTCCGAAACCACGCAAAATCGATCATCAGTGGAGTAAAAGCTGCTCCCTTGCCGGACTTCTCACGCTGGGGACAAGTAGAACGTCATCCTTTGTCCAGCATCCGCCGGGCGATTGCTGAGCATCTTTCCGGCGCTTGGACTTCCATTCCACACGTCACGCATTTCGAATCGGCCGACATCACCGAACTGGAAGCGTTTCGAAAGACGATCGATTCCAAAACGAAAGTCACGATAACGGCCATTGCGATGAAGGCCGTGTCCCAGGCGTTGAAATTGTTTCCGCAATTTGCGACGAGTCTGGATGTTGAAAAAGGCGAGGTGATTTCGAAGAAGTACTGTCACGTCGGAGTTGCTGTCGACACGGAGCAGGGCCTGCTTGTGCCGGTTATTCGCGACGTGGATAAGAAAGGCATCCTGGCGATTTCGTCGGAGCTTGCGCAGATGGCGGATAAGGCGCGCACGCGAACGCTAAGTATCGACGAGATGCAGGGAGGCACATTTACAATCACGAATCTCGGCGGCGTGGGCGGCACGAACTTCACGCCGATCATCAACAGTCCTGAAGTCGCGATCCTCGGTATTTCGCGCTCGAGCCTGCAGCCGGTTTTTCGGGATGGCGAATTCGTTCCGCGTCTTATTCTGCCGCTTGCGTTGTCGTTCGATCATCGGGTTGTGGACGGCGCCGACTCCGCGCGCTTTCTGAGATGGATTGTGGAAGCACTGGAGCAACCTCTGCGGCTGGTGTTGTAGGCGCGCGGCAGTTCCCTACGGCCGGCTCTCAATCGTCAAATGCGCGCCGACGACGGCCACCCATCGATCGAAGGTGACCGCCGCAGCGGACTCACTCCGCGGGAACATGCATTGCAGCGTGCCAAGGCGCGAACCCGTGTGCGTTTTCAAGTCGAACGAAATCGACGTGGGAGCCTGGCTGGTGCGATCTGTCGCGGTGAGCGTGTATTGCACATCGGTATCGGGCTCCTTTGCCAGAACCCGCGACACGAGCGCACCCGAGCTCGGCTTCCACGTGCAATAGTCGGCTACCGCAGGCGGCTTTACGTCGGGTCCTGCGATCTTCTGATCGAACAGAACCTGGGACGCAGTGATCTTCCCTGTCCACGTCTGCGCGCTGAAGAGGATTCGAAACTCATCCTCTTTGAGATCGGCGAGCCTGGAGGCAGCCTCGGGTATCTTCCAAAGCGGAGTAGCGTCCTTCAATAGATCCGGAGGTGTTGGAGGAGGCCGGCGCTCAGCTGTGGTGGCAGAAGGGCGAACCTCCGGTTGTGGTGGCGGCGGAGTCTCAACCTTTTCTGCTTTGTCCCCATCCCCTCCTCCGAAAGACAGCTTCACACTCGTTGACGCTTCCTTGCCATCGGAGAGGATGTGATACGCGGACGAGCCGAATGTCGGCCTGCTCTGACGTCTGGCGCTTGCATCCCGCGGCAACACCCAGGTCTGGCAAATCAGGAACTGGAAGGTCACATCGGCTGCCCGAACAGACTTGCACTCCCAGTGATTCGTCACGCTCGGATCAACCCGCTCGTCGACACTCTGAGGAATCAGCGAGTACACGGGATCCCTGCTCACTTTCTTCCGATCCACATACAGATACGGCAATTCGAAGGTATAGATCTGTGCCCGCGTACTGAATGCGGCGCGGACAGCCGGATTTGTGTTCATGCGGATTTCGTTGAAGCGAATTCTCCCCGCGTTGTATCGCTCGACGCTGTCCAGCACGGGGACCTTCGTCACCAGTTGAACATCGCCATGCTCCGCATCACAGGATCCCGAAAAGATGTATTGGGTCAGATCCCTTTTCACTTCTTCCAGACTGTTGTGGTACCACGCACCGAGTCGAGGGTCTTCATTGAAAAACGCAACGGTGCGCCACTCCCCGCTGTCGCTGACGAGTTCGGAGCACTGAATGGGCTGTGCCGCTTCGAACACGCGATCGAGTTCGGTGTCACGGAACCTGCCGAACAACGTTTTCAGCTGGTCGAAGAACTTCGACCCGTAGTCGTCAGACGCCTCGTTTTCCGTGGGGCTAGTGCGTTCCGGCAGTCGGCGCGGTTGCGCGGCAACCTGCACAGCCGCGGCGCTGAGAAGTATCGCAAGTACCAGCAGAGAGACCGATAAGCTTCTGAACCCTCTTTGGTGCACGCCCTATTGCACCACAGGCGAAGGCGCGCTTCAACTTTCGTTGTAGATGGGTATAATCCCGCAAGCATGTCGATCTCCCCCGGCTCCCACATTGGTCCTTATGAAGTGACGTCGCAGCTCGGCGAAGGTGGAATGGGTGTTGTCTATCGCGGGCGCGATTCACGGCTTCAGCGCGACGTTGCTCTCAAAGTTCTGCCGGATCATTTCGCCAGCGATCCGGATCGGCTATCGCGATTTCAACGTGAGGCGCAGGTTCTCGCGTCGCTCAATCATTCCAACATTGCTCAGATCTACGGGCTCGAGCAGGCAGGCGGCGCAACGTGCATCGTCATGGAATTGGTTGAGGGTGAGACTCTCGCCGACAGGCTGAAGAAAGGCCCGATGTCTACTGACGAGGCTCTGGACGTCGCCAGGCAAATTGCCGAGGCTCTCACAGCGGCCCATGAGCGCGGCATCATTCATCGAGATTTGAAACCCGCCAACATCAAGTTGACGCCGAACGGGACTGTCAAAGTCCTCGATTTCGGATTGGCAAAAGCGATGTCGCCCAAAGGTTCCGATACGAATCTGACTGCGATGCC
Organism: Gemmatimonadaceae bacterium; assembly: GCA_035646915.1. Classification (GTDB taxonomy): domain Bacteria; phylum Gemmatimonadota; class Gemmatimonadetes; order Gemmatimonadales; family Gemmatimonadaceae; genus UBA4720. The sequence goes on along the minus strand of DASROK010000247.1, from coordinate 271 downwards.
AACGATGGCGACGGCATCCATTGTCGGTTCGGTGGTCGGCACTCCGGGATACATGTCGCCGGAGCAGGCGCGCGGCAGGGAGGTCGATGCGCGTACCGACATCTGGGCCTTCGGTTGCGTCCTTTATGAAATGCTGACGGCACGCCAGGCGTTCGAAGGTGAGACGGTCACGGATGTGATGGCGAAGATTGTCACCAGCACACCGGACCTCGATCTGCTGCCGAAGGAGACCGCGCCATCGATTCGGATGCTGCTTTCGAGCACGCTGAAC
>DASROK010000246.1:0-6734 GCA_035646915.1 Gemmatimonadaceae bacterium | reverse complement strand
GAATCGACTTCGCCCTGAAGATGTGAGATCTGTTTCATCAGCGTGGAGTCTTTGCGGAACCGGCCGATGTTTCCGCGCCCGCTGTTCATCAGTTCACTGATCGAATCTTTCGATGCGCGAATGCGCCGGAAATGTGCGCCGAGGTCGCCGTGAGCAATGCGGGCGAGGCTGCCTTCGCCGGTGGCGGCTCTTCTAGCGAGACGCGAGATCTGATCTGTCTGCGCGGTGACCTTCGGCCATCCGCTGCCAACGAGCCGGCCAGCGGTGCCGGCCTGCGACTGCAGGAGCCGAAGAACGCGTCCTCCGCTGTCGGTGAGCATCCCGAGGCGGCTTCCGAGCTCTTCCATTCTGTCGCCGACGGGTTTCATCATGCCCGTCGATATTTCCATCAGGGTGTCGCCTTCGTTGAGCGCTGCGACGCGCGATGTTCCCGAAGAGATAAAGACAACCGGACTTCCAATGAGATTGCCGCCCGGACGAATGTCGGCCCATGCATCCTTTCTAATGAAGTGCATGTGCTTCGACAGAATCTCGAGATGAATCGCGAGCCTCTCGAGTGTGTCCGTCGAGGGCGGACGGAAGTGAACGTCCTTCACCAGGCCGACTTTCTGGCCCGACAGCCACACTTCGGTCCCGCTCAAAACTCCGGGCGCATCGTCAGCAACGACAAAAATGTTCGTGGTGTCGCCGTGCAGCGCTCCAACTCTCGCAAACAGCAGAATCGAGAATACGAGCGCTATGATCACCGACGCTGAGATCACGCCGACCTTGAGATCACGCCACGCCAGGTTTCGCGACATGCCTGAAGTTACTGATTCCTGTAAACGACGCCGTCTTTCATGACAAACCGCACATTCTCGAGGCTGGAAATGTTCTCCGTCGGATCTCCGGACACTGCGATGATGTCTGCTTTCAATCCAGATGTGATGCGTCCGATAATCTCATCCATGCCGAGCACTTTGGCGGTGACCGATGTGGCGGAGCGAAGCACGTCGACGGGCTTCATTCCGTATTCCGCCATAAGCTCGAGCTCCTTCGCGTTGTCACCATGCGTAAATACACCGGCATCGCTGCCGCTGCACATTGTGACGCCGGCTTTTAGAGCTGCAGCAAAAGAATCGTGTTTCTCCTTGATTCGAGCCGGCATTGGATCAGCTCCTTTTTTCCATCCGCGATATCTCTCGTTAGCCTCGGCCGCTTCGAGAGTGGGACAGTATGCGGTGCCTTTTCTCTTCATTAGAGAGAAAACTTCAAAGTTTCCTTCGTCGCCGTGCTCGATTGTCTTCGCACCGGCTTCGGCGGCGCGCCTCATTCCTTCGACTGTCGATGCATGCACGACCATCTCGCGACCGGAATCGTGCGCAGTCTCGCTCGCGAGCTTCATTTCCTCCGCGGAAAATGTCGGGCGGGCCTGGCCGCCGGGTCCCCATCGATAGTCTCCGTAAAGCTTTACCCAGTCTGCGCCGTGACCGATTTGATCTCGAACGATTCGCTGCAGCGTCGCACCGTCAGCTTCATCGGCGCCGAGTGGGGTGTCGTAAGCGTAGTTGGGGCGTGCGGGAGCGTACGATCCCGTTGCGACTATCGCTTTCGATGCGATGAGATACCGCGGACCGGGAATTATCCCTTCGTTGATTGCCTGCCTGAGTCCCGCGTCAGCGTAAAGCGCTCCTTCCGTTCCCAGATCGCGCACTGTTGTGAATCCTGCCATTAGCGTATTGCGTGCGTGATTTGTTGCGCGAGCAACGCGGAGTGCCAGCGGTTCCTTCAGGACCTGATCGTCCCAGCGCGCTTCGTTGTAGGGATGGAGAAAGAAATGAACGTGTGCGTCGATCAAACCTGGCAGGAGAGTCAGACCAGTCAGCTCGATTCTCTTTGCGCCAGATGGAATGCGCGAGGCATCTGACGGGCCCGCATAGGTGATCGAGTTTCCAGTAACCACAACAATCCAGTCACGATGAAGCGACGCATTCGTTCCATCGAAGACAGCACCGGGAACCAGTACGGCAGCTGATTGCGACTGCGCGGATGTGAATGCAGCGGAGAGAAGGGCGAAGCCAAGAATCGAGGATCGCATGGGAAGAAAAATGTAGCGCGTAAACGCCTGTCGTACCTACCTTCTGGTTCCCCAATCTTGTCGATCATGTCGCCTGCTCGCCCCTTCGTCGTCATCGCACTGTTGGTCGCGACAATAGCCGTTCCGGAAACATCATCGGCTCAACGCCGGGAGCCCGACAGGCCGCTGAGGGTGTTTGTAGACTGCAACACCATGGGCTGTGATCTCGATTACTTCCGCACCGAGATTCCGTATGTCGACTATGTCCGGGACAGGACCGACGCTGATCTCCATGTGCTTGTGTCCACTCTGCAAACCGGCAGCGGGGGAACGGAGCATACGATCACATTCATCGGGCTGAAGGAATTCGCGGGGATTTCCGACACGCTTCTGTACGTCGCGTCGCAGACATCGACTGACGACGATCGAAGGAAGGGAATCGCGCGCACGCTGAAGCTCGGTCTCGTCAGGTACGTGGCTCGGACGAAAGCTGGAGAGCTGCTGCAGATCTCCTACGCCAAACCAGCCTCAACGGATACGACTGTCGGTGCGAAGCCAACGAAAGATCCGTGGAATTTCTGGGTGTTTCGCACGCGGGTGAATGGAAACTTCAATGGCGAAAGCTCCCAGAACTTTGTCAACATCAGCGGTTCCGTTTCTGCTAATCGTCTTACAAAGGAATGGAAGCTCAACAACGCAGTAAACGTCAGCTATTCGGAGAGCAACTTCACGTTGAGTGATGACGAGGAATTCTCCAGCTACTCGCGCTCTTACGGATTCAGTCATTTGCTTGTGAGGAGTCTGGGCGGCCACTGGTCGGCCGGCGAGCGCGCATCGATAACGTCTTCCACTTACAGCAACAGCAAGCGTGCACTGTCATTCGCGCCTGCTATCGAATACGACATTTTCCCCTACTCGCAATCAACGCGAAAGCAGCTCACGCTTCAGTACGCGCTCGGCATCAACAGTTATCTGTATCACGATACCACGATCTTCGAGAAGATTTCGGAAGTGCGGCCGAGCCAGTCGTTATCGGCTTCTGTGAGTGCGACTCAGCCGTGGGGGTCCGTTGCCGGATCTGTCGAAGGGTCGGTGTATCTCGATGATTTCAGCAAGCGTCACCTTGTGCTGTTCAACAGCATCAATGCGCGGCTCTTCAAGGGCTTCAGCTTCAACATGTTCGGCAGCCTGTCGCTGTTGCGCGACCAGCTCTATCTCGCCAAGGCGGGCGCGACTGAAGAGGAGATACTGCTTCAGCGCCGCGCGCTTTCGACTTCGTACAGTTATTTCGTGGGAGTCGGGCTCACGTATACGTTCGGGTCGATCTTCAACAATATCGTGAACCCGCGATTCGAAGGAGCCAGCGGGTCGTTCTTCTTCTTTTGATTAACGCTTGGTCCAGATGGCGATGCTGCCGCATCCGAGCAGGCCGACCTGGAATTCGGCGGGGACGAAAGCAGCGGAGTAGACCTCGATGCCGGCCACGTTCCTGGGAGGAACGTAGCTGTCGATGTCCTCAGCGGTAAATGTTCGCATGTAGACACCGTCAATGAAAATCGCCGCGTCGCAATAACCAGTCGAATCGAACGCACCGCGTATCTTGATGGGATCCTGATCAGTGTCGACGCGAACTCCTGCCACCCTGCGAAAAAGATCCGTCGTGTTAACGGCCTGTGCCTTCACGACATCTTCAGGCCCGATGAATTTCCCAAGACCCATTCGCCGGCGTCGCAAAAATCCTTCATCGAGTGCGAGGCGTGTCGCCCGGATCTTGACCGTGTCGAGAACTGCCTTGAGCGTCGGGAGGACGAAGCGAATTGATGGCGCCCCGTCAATGATGTTGACCTGGCGCCTATCAGGGTAATAACCGAGCGCACGCACTTCGATCATACGCGTGCCTTCCGGCGCATTCGTCAGTGTGAATTCGCCTCGATCATTCGTGCGCCCACTGGGACCGCCGGTGATACTGACCTGCGCGTTTGCGAGCGGGCGGCTTCCTGCAAGTGAAACCACGGTTCCGCTGACGCGGCCAGTCATTGCGCGGCCGAGGAAAATTTCGCGGCGCAGGAATCCTTCGGTTGGAATCTGGACTTCGACGACTCCGGTGCTGTCAGTTCCCCGATTTGCAACCAGCGCAACTATCCCGCCGGCTGGCACATTACACAGTGCGTACCATCCGTTCTCGCCGGTTTTCGCGGTTCGTCGTGCGAGTCGTCTTGTTATTCCGCCGCGGCCGATGCCGTACTCGAGCCAGTCCCCGGAAACGGTGACGCCTGATGCTGTGGTTCCTTTCGGATCGCGGACGAATCCGATGATCACAGCGCCGGAGTCAGTCGATGATCCTCCGCAAATGGCGGCACGAATTCGCGGCGCGGACGGGATACCGATGTCAGCTACGATCGACTTTGTTCCAGTCACGCTCACATCTGTGAGTGGCGGATCGATGCCGAGCGAGTCGAGCATCTCGTGAAAGAAGCCGAGCCGGTATTTACCGGCGGGCACGTCATTGAAAGCAAATCGTCCGAGCGAGTCCGCTTCTGTCGAGAGCGCGAATCGGGAAGGGTCATCGGCGGCGACTATCTGAACAGTTGCCTGTGCAAGTGGCGCACGTGCGAGGCTGTCATACACGTAGCCGCTGATTCTGGCTCCGGTGGCGCGCAACGAAGTGCCAGTTTGTCCGAATGCCAGCCGCGGCAGGACGAGCGGAAATAAGAGAAGTGCGCGCCTGGAAGCTGAGGTCAGGAGCATGGGAGGAAATTAGGGTGTGACACGCAATGCGTCATCACCCATTCCTCCGTCGCCGCACCCGTGTGTGGCGACTATTTTGCGAGTTCAGGCTTCGATAAGGCCGTGATCGCGGAGCCTGCGCAGGAGCATGTTCACCTGTGACTTCAGCTCGTTGATCAGTGCCTGCGCACCGGCATCATATTGCGCACCTGCGTCGCGATTGCTGACCTCTGGCACGGCTGCACCTCGCTTGCCTACGACTTTGTCGCCGCCAATCTCGAGGTTTCCTGCATTGTCGAAAGCGCATACAGTCTCGTAGCGGTTGTTCTGACCCATCCACAGCTTCACGCTGCCTTCTCCGCGCACAATGAGCGGCACGGCCGGCTCCGAGGCACTGGTGGTGACGACAATGCTCTTCCCTGAATAGGATGCGAGACGATAACCGACGAGGCTGAGCTCGCGGCCTTCAGGTGCCTCGAGCTCGAAGTTGCCGGAGCGTGCGTAGAAGCAGAAACCCTGACTGCTGTTGAACGAGAACCTGTTCGAGGTATTGGGGGCAGTGATCATCACTTCGGCCGGAGTTTCAGTGAACCTGAAAACTTCGGTGCCGGACTGGACGAAGCTGAATGCGCCGATCCCCGCCGGATGAGGCATCCAGCCGGTGTTTGTATTGTCCGTGTACTGGATCGGCGTGACGAAGCTGCCGTCCCAGGCTGGAGTCTTGAGCAACAGGGTGTCCAATGGCGCGTCGGCCGAGGTTGCTATGCTGGCTGCTGGAGAACCCGCCGGGTGGGGCACTTGCGCTTCGGCTGGTTCGACGGGACTGACACTTTCCGTGCACGCAGGAGCAATCGCGGCGATTCCGAGCGCGCCGATGCGGCGCATCGCTCCCCGTCGTGACATAGCCGCTGACGAAATTTTATCGCACGTCGCGGTGGCGTTGTCGCCGTCAGGAGAAAGATCGGGGTGTTCCATTTTTGTTTATCCGGGAAGACAACTTTGACGGGCGCGCGTTCCACCCGTAGTCGTGACGACCGACTGGATTTCACCGTCACGTCGCTAAACGCGCGTTCAATCGAGAGGGGATCTCGATGCGGTCAGCGTTCGAAATGCGCGCGGCGGGATTCGAACCCACGACCTTCGGCTCCGGAGGCCGACGCTCTATCCAGCTGAGCTACGCGCGCGAATAGAAATTGATACTAACCACAGCAGGGAGTGGCGGGAAGCATAGATGGCGCGCGGGGTGCAGAGGAACAACCGCCTTCACTAACTTCACCCCATGCTATTCTCCAAAAGAAAGATCACGGTAATTCCCGGTGACGGAATCGGCCCCGAAGTGGTCGCCGCCGCCCTGAAAGTCGTTGAAGCCACGGGTGTCGAAATCGAGCCCGAAGTCTGCCTGGCCGGCGCAAAGGCCTTCGAGAAAGGAATCGAATCCGGAGTTCCCGAAGAGACACGCGAATCGATCGAGCGAACCAAAGTCGCTCTGAAAGGCCCGCTCGAAACTCCGATCGGATACGGCAACAAGAGCGCAAACGTCACGCTCCGCACCCTGTTCGAGACGTTCGGAAATCTTCGACCGGTTCGTGAGCTCCCTGGCGTTCACACTCCGTTCACCGGACGAAAGCTCGACATCGTGATCGTTCGCGAAAATGTCGAGGATCTCTACACGGGCATCGAGTACATGCAGACGCCCGGCGTTGCGCAGGCACTCAAGATCATCACTCGCACAGGCTGCGAAAAAATCGTCGAGCTCGCATTTGAATTCGCAGTAGCCGCAGGACGGAAGCGCGTTCACTGCGCAACGAAAGCAAACATCATGAAGCTCACCGAAGGAATGCTGCAGCATACCTTCGAGGAAATTGCGCCGCGATATCCGCAGATCGAGGCAAAGCACATCCTGATCGACAACGCTGCGCACCAGCTCGCGATGCGTCCGGAACAGTTCGAC
>DASROK010000245.1:0-4445 GCA_035646915.1 Gemmatimonadaceae bacterium | reverse complement strand
CGGTGCAGACGGTGCAGGGACTGATGAGCCGGCTCGCTAACGTCGTCACTTACGGTTTGCCGTCTGATTTCTACACAACGTATCGTGAGCGGCTTGCTGCAATCACTCCGGCCGATATTGGCCGAGTCGGGAAATCCTTGTTGACTCCGGGTGCTATAACCGTTGTTGCAGTTGGGGATCTCAAGGCGATCGAGGCGCCGATCAAAGCTTTGAATATTGGGCCAGTCGAAGTCTGGACGATGGACGGACAGAAAGTTCGGTAAAGGGGCAAACCCGGTGAGTGGCGAGCAATGAGTTTCGAGAACTGAGTTCTGAGACACTCAGTTCGAACTCAGTACTGAGTGCTGAGTCTCTGGGAACTCATTGCTCGCCACTCACCGGGTTTTGTCACTAGCGAACTTTCTGTCCGTCCATCGTCCAGACCTCAACCGGCCCGATATTCAAAGCTTTGATCGGAGCCTCGATCGCCTTGAGATCTCCAACTGCAACAACGGTTATAGCACCCGGAGTCAACAAGGATTTCCCGACTCGGCCAATATCGGCCGGCGTGATTGCAGCAAGCCGCTCACGATACGTTGTGTAGAAATCAGACGGCAAACCGTAAGTGACGACGTTAGCGAGCCGGCTCATCAGTCCCTGCACCGTCTGCACCGATGAGGGGAACGAAGCGACAACGTTGTTCAGCTGATCCTTCACTTCAGTATCCGCAACAGCTTCGTCGACAATTCGCTTGTACTCCTTCACCGATTCAGCAATCGCCGAATCCGTTGCACCGGTGCGAATCTCCGATGAGATGTAGAACGTTCCGGCACCGACAAGAGGATTGAACGACGAGAACGCACCGTATGACCACCCGTGCTTCTCGCGCAGGTTCATGTTGATGCGCGACCCGAATCCTCCGCCGAGCACCTGCGCGATCGCAACCATCGGGAAGTAGTCGGGAGTGCCCCAGCCTACTGTGCCCTGTCCAACGATAAGCGAGGACTGAACCGATCCTGGACGATCCACCAGGATCACTCTCGTTGCCGGCACTGAGCGCACCTTGTTCGCAAGCGGCGCAAGCGTTGGCGCAGGAGTGTTCCATTTGCCAAGGCTCGACTCGACGAGCGATTTCGCCGCCGCCAGTGTGATGTCGCCGACGAACATCACCGTCGTGTTCTTTGGCGAGTACATCGAGCTGTGCCATGCAACGACGTCATCACGCGTCAGTTTCTCGAGCGAAGCTTTTGTGCCTCCGCTCAATCGCGAGTATGGAGTGAGCGAATCGTATACTGCCGACACGAAGATTCTGTTCGCGACTCCTGACGCACTCGCCATCGACTGGTCGAAGTTCGCGATCGCATTCGTGCGCACGCGCGCGAAATCAGCCGGATCGAATCGCGGCTCGGTAACTGTCGACGCCGCGAGCCTGAACGCTTCGCCGAAAACATTCGGGAGCGATGTCACACTCGCGTTGGCGCTTCCGAATTGCGCACTCGTTCCAAACTGCGCTCCAAGCGCCGACATCTTCTCGGCGATCTCAGCGCCAGTTAGAGACCTGGTTCCCTCGGAAAGCAGATTGCCCGTGAGAACTGCGACTCCGCTTTTCGAAGCTGGCTCGCGTACTGCGCCAGCATCCACCTGAATTCGTGCGGTGACAATCGGCAGCGAATGTCTTTCGATCAGCGCGATCTTGATTCCGTTGGCAAGCGTCGCTGTTTGCACCGGAGGAACATCGAACTTCCTAAGTGGTCCTGGTGCTGGTGGTGTTTCCTTAGGCGGTGTCTGGGCTTGCGCGACGCTGGCGGCGAGAAGAACGCCGGCCGCGACAATGAATTTCTTTGCGGTCAGCATTACTTGTCTCCTGTTGTTGCGGCTTTCTTCGCCGGTACATAAACCAGACTCACCCGATTCGTCGGTACCAGACGCTCGGCGATAAGTGACTTCAATTTTGCGACCGTGACCGCATTGATGTTGCTCAGAATGCTGTTCACTTCGTTTGCGTCGCCGTAGTAGGTGTAATTCTCCGCAAGCGCGTCGGCGCGTCCGCCAAATCCGCCGGTTGTCTGCAGGCCGTTGATGAACGCGAATCTGGATGATGCCTTGGCCTGCTCGAGCAACTCGTTCGTGATCATCGACGAGGCCTTGTCGATCTCGCTCAGCAATGCGGCCTCGAGTGAGTCGGGATTGGATGACGCTTTGCCGCGAATCTGGAAGATGAGAAGATCAGCGCCGTCGATGAGCCCGAAGTTGAATGCGCTGACACTCACTGCAGTCTGCTTCTCGCGGACGAGATCCTTGTAGAAAGGAGTCGCGCGATCTCCGGCGAGTGCGGTGCCAAGCAGTGATACCGCAGCGCCGTCGACTCCGCGCGCGGTTGGTACGCGATATCCGACGTACACAACAGGTGCAGGCGCATTCGGATCCTGAATCACCTCGCGCTCGGCTTTTCCTATCACCTTCGGTACGGGGACATTTCGAAGTGCAGGCACCGCTGGCCCGCGCGGAATGTCGCCGAAATGTTTTCTGACGAGTGACTTCGCTTCGGCAGGATCGAAATCGCCGGCAATCACGAGCACCGCGTTGTTCGGCGCGTAGTAAGTCTTGAAGAAGCTTATGACGTCATCGACGGATGCTGCATCGAGATCGTCCATCGACCCGATCACTGCGTGCCTGTACGGGTGATTCTCCGGGAAGCTGTACCAGAACATTTTCTCCAGCCACGACCCGTACGGCTGATTGTCGATCGACTGCCGGCGCTCGTTCTTCACCACTTCGCGCTGGTTGTCGAGCTTCTCCTTGGTGAGAGTCTCAGTCAGCGTTCCCATGCGATCGGACTCGAGCCACAATGCGAGCTCGAGATAGTTCGACGGGACCTGCTCGAAGTAATTGGTGCGATCGGTCCAGGTTGTTCCATTGATGTCGCTCCCGGCTCGGCCTCCCGCTTTCTCGAGAAGCGACCAGTGCTGGCCATCGGCGACGTTGCGTGATCCCTTGAACATCACGTGCTCGAAAAGATGCGCGAAGCCGGTGCGCCCGACCTGCTCGTTTTTCGATCCGACGTTGTACATGACTTCAACTGCAACGACAGGTGTCGAGCGGTCGAGGCTGTAGATGACGGTCAGGCCGTTGGGAAGTTTTTCCTGGGTGAAATCAATTCTGATCGACGGCGCTTTGGGGGTTGATTGCGCCGCCATTGGCGAGGCAGCTGCAGTGAGCAGCGCCGCGCAGGCGAGTTTTCTTAACATCGGTCTCCACTGAAGTAGACGTTCAGTGAAAAAATCTACTTGATGGTGTGACGGATGTTTAGCAGCGAAGTGTTGGAGGGTTGTAAGGAGCCACGGAACCAAAAGGCCAGACCTGGCCTTTTGGTTCTTCTCTACTCTAAACCTCACACGCTCTCAATATCTGCGGCTGCCTTTTCGAGAATCTCCTTGATCTTCCGAACCTGCTCAGCTGACCGTCCCTGCCGCTTCGCGCCATAGATAGCTGATGCGACGTTTTTCAAACCTCGATTGACATCCATCATCGGCTCGCCAAAAATCGACTGAGCAAACTCCTCGATCTTCGAGAAGATGTCATCGATCAGCGGCTTGTTCTCAGCAAGATGAGCCCGGCCCTCATCGGTGATCTCATAGATTTTCTTCCCGCCTTCCTCCGGTTTTGCCCGCGCAAACCCAAGATCCTCGAGAAGAGTCAATGTCGGATACACAGTTCCGGGACTCGGCGCGTATGCGCCGCCGAAACGATCCTCGATCTCCTTGATGATCTCGTATCCGTGACGCGGCTTTTCCTCGAGAAGCTGAAGGATCAGGTACTTGAGATGCCCCTGATCGAACATCCGGCCGCCGCCGAATGGGCCGCCACGTGATCGTCCGCGCCCGCCCCAGAATGACGATGGGTCAAATCCGAACTGCTCTGGGCGCACTGAGAACCCCCATACTCCTGAACCGCAGTGTCTGCCATGCATTGCGCCATCCTCGCGCCAGTGGTGATGTTCGATATATCGTAAGTACTATCGAACGGGCGGAAGATATGTCGAACGATATATCGACGCAAGACCGAGATTAGTCCGGAGTCAATCTCTCCCGAATCCACGCCGCGAGTTTTTTTCGGGAGAGGTGCTCATCGGAAAGAGCGATCATCGCAACGAGAACCTCCTCCTCGGAGGCGGTGCACGTCCGCCCATTCATCTCGAGAAATGTGGCCATCGCCAGAAATGCCACCCGGCCATTTCCATCTTTGAACGGACGATCAGTGGCGATGGCGTGCCCATACCATGCTGCCATCCGCGCGAGATCAGGCCGCTCTTCATCGGTTTCCCATTTCCTTCGCGGCTTTTCCAGCGCGGCATCCAGAGCTGCTTCGTCGCGCATTCCGAGCAGCCCGCCATGCTCCCGGAGCTGATCCAGATGGAGTGCAACTATAGTAGTATGGTCCAGCCACTTGGGGGTCGGCATCCTACC
>DASROK010000244.1:0-7884 GCA_035646915.1 Gemmatimonadaceae bacterium | reverse complement strand
GCGGAATACGAGAATGTTCTGAACACTCTCCTTTCCGAGATAGTGATCGATGCGATACACCTGATGCTCGGCCAGTTTGTCCAGCACAACGCAGTTGAGCGCTTTCGCTGTCTCGAGGCTTCGCCCGAACGGCTTCTCGATGACGACGCGCGAAAAGGGCCGCGCATTCGCATCACTCGTTTTCGGCGTAAGTCCTGTACCCGAGAGATGCTCGATACTCGTCTCGAAAACACTCGGAGGAATTGCCAGATAAAAAATCCGGTTTCGCTTCTCGGGGGGCAGAGACGCTTCGATCTCTTCGAGACAGCGCTTGATCGACTTGTACGCATCCTCCTTTCCCAGATCGCCATAAGCGTAGCGTATCCGGGACGAAAACCATTTCCAGGTTTCCTCGTTTACCGACTTGATCTCATCGGAAGTCTCGAGTGCCGCGCGCATCTGCTCGACATACGCCTTTTCGTCGATCGCGTCGCGTCCCACACCAATCAGACTGAATTCAGCCGGCAGCAGCTTCTTCGTCGCGAGGTAATAGAGAGCGGGCAGCAGCTTTCGCTTCATCAGATCACCGGCGGCGCCGAGGATCACTACGGTGGATCTTTCCACGCTGTCACCGGTGACATGCTCGCCGAATGACTGCATCGGTGAAGCCTGTACGCGCGGCATGGTCATGCGCTCTTCACCGCGTGTCCGCCGAATTCATTGCGCAGCGCGGCGATCACCTTGGCGGAGAACGAATCATCCTGTCGTGACCGCAGCCGCATGAGAAGGGAAAGGGTGATCACCGGCGCCGGCACATCCAGGTCGACTGCTTCCTGAACTGTCCACCGGCCTTCTCCTGAATCCGCCACAAAACCTTTCAGTGCATCGAGGTTTGTGTCCTTCTCGAACGCAAGCTCAGCGAGCTCGTTTATCCACGAACGCACAACGCTGCCGTGGTTCCACACAGCTGCGACCCGGTGCAGGTCGAGCTTGAACTCCTTCGATGCGTGAAGAATCTCATACCCTTCGGCATACGCCTGCAGCATTCCATACTCCACTCCGTTGTGAATCATCTTCACGTAATGACCGGAGCCGGTCGGGCCCATGTGCGCATATCCGTTTTCCGGCGCGAGTGTCTTGAAGATCGGCTCGCAAAGCTTGAACGCCTGCTCGGATCCGCCAATCATCAGGCAGTATCCATTAGCAAGTCCCCAGACACCGCCGCTCGTACCTGAATCGACAAACTCGATTCCCTGTTTCTCGAGCTCGGCAGCGCGGCGCATCGTATCGTGAAAATTGGAATTTCCTCCGTCGATGATCACGTCTCCTTTCGACATGCCGGGCACAAGCAGCGCGATGGTATCGTCGACAGGCTTTCCTGCAGGCACCATGATCCACACGACTCGCGGGCTCGCGAGCGCAGCGACCATCGATGCCGGGCTGTCTGCGCCTCTGGATCCCAGTCCCACGTACTTCTGAATGGTTTCGGCACTGCGATCGAACACCACGACCTCGTGACCATCGCGCATGAGACGCTCAGTCATGTTCCCACCCATCTTGCCGAGGCCAATCATTCCGAGTTTCATGCGGATGTACCCTTGAGTTTGAATTTCACGCCAAGATCTCGCAGATCGTCGGCGAGCTGAGGTGCGGACTGATAGTGAATCGTGTGCATTCCAAGCTGCTTTGCCGGATCGAGATTCTGCATCCTGTCGTCGATGAAAACAGATTCTGACGGCCGCGCTTCGGAGATGCCGAGCGCTCGATCATAGAATCTTCGCGTAGGCTTTCTGACTCCAATCCAGCATGACGAAAGAAACGCGTCAATGAATTCATCCAGGCCGAACGCCGTTATCCTGTGGCGATTCAGATCTTCGCCTTCGTTGTTCATCGTCATCACCCAGTAAGTACAGCCTTCGGCGATTGCCCGCGCAATCTCGATGGTATCCTGGAACGGCTTGCTCTGGTCGAAAACGAAGTTTCTGAACTCATCGCGGGTGAATGAGCGCTTCTCGTAGAACACCGCGATGTCGAGATATTCCTCGAGCCCGATCTGGCCCTGCTCGAGAGGCCCAACCATTTCTTCGTGCCGCAGCTGAAACTCTGCTTCATCGAGATCGAACTTCTCGATGGCAATTTTCCGCTGCTCGCGGTCCCAGCCATTTGTGGCGAGCACGCCGCCAATGTCGAAGAATACGTGCCTGATTTTTGTCATCGCTCGATCAGAACCGCGCGCGCCGGCGCGCCATCGAGTCCCTCGAGGCGAAGCGGAAGACAAACCAGGTCATACTCGCCGGCGTTGACGTCGCGAAGATTCAATCCTTCGACAATCACCACGTTCTTCGCGAGGAGCGTCCGGTGGGTCCGGTGGTGTCCCGAGTGAAACTGCTCGATCGACAGGTAGTCGATTCCAACGAGCTTGACGCCTTTCGCGACGAGATACTCTGCCCCGCCGGGCGCGAGGAATGTGTAGTCACGATGAAATTCCGGATCCGACAGGAAAGTGGAATTCCGGGTTCGCAGCAGAACTCGCGTGTGACCGGCGAGATCGTGCTTCTCGAGATCTGCTGCTTCGACTGCCATTAGCGATTCATCGAACGCGATGACAATCGCAGGTCCAATCAGCGTGTCCAGATCGATCTTGTCGACGGGCTCACCGTCGTCGAAAAAATGTCGCGCGGCATCGACGTGCGTGCCCGTATGCGAGCCAAACCGGATCGCCGATACGTTTGCGCCTGCGCCGCGAGCAACTGCCTGCTGGAGCTCGATGGCGATGTCAGGATTACCGGGGTAGACCAGCCCGCCGGTTTTTACTGGAACAGAGATGTCATGAATGCGGCTCATCGCGAAGAACGTGTGGCAACTGTCGTTCCGCTCAGGACGGCAAACTTGTCGATGCGCTCGCGCTCAGGATGAATCTCGGAATCTCCGCCCGGAATGTCGTCGAATCGGGTCGCACGAAGGTGTAGTCGCCTTCCATGAAGCCCTCGCCCGACCTGAGAATGCAGAAACTCTGGTACTCGTGCACGCCGCCGGGTGGAATGGTCGGCTGCTCGCCGACGACTCCCTCCCCTTCGACTTCGGTGTCCTCGCCTGCGGAATCGTGAATCAGCCACCTGCGTGAGATGAGCTGCGCGGGCTCATGCCCGATGTTCTCGATTCTTATGTAGTACGCGAAGACATAATGCCGTGCGGCCGGCTCAGACTGATCCTTCAGATAAACCGGCCGCACAGTGATGCGGATGCCCGCTGATTCCCTGTAAAAGAAAGGCTGAATCGCCATCGCTAAGAACGTTACGAATACTGAATGCTGAATGCTGACAAACTGCGCAGTTAGTCAGCATTCAGCATTCAGCATTCCTGTTACCAGATTGATGCCCGCACCGACTCATTCCTTACCATCGGGTCGCCCGGCTTGCAGCCGAACGCAGCAGCAAACTCCGGCATGTTCGACAGCGGCCCGTTTGTGCGCCAGCGTCCAGGCGCGTGCGGGTCGGTCAGGATGCGCTGACGCTGATTCTGCGGCGTGATGTTCTGCCGCCAGATCTGCGCCCATGCCAGGAAGAAGCGCTGCTCTGGAGTGAAGCCATCGATGTTCGCAGGCCGCGGCTTCCCTTCCATCGACTTCTTGAGAGCTGCAAACGCGATGTTGAGTCCGCCAAGATCGCCGATGTTTTCACCAAGCGTGAGCTTTCCCTGGACGTGGAGGCTGTCGAGCACGGTGTACGCGTCGTACTGCGACGATACAAGTCCCGTCCGTTGCTTGAACGCAGCAAGATCTGCGTCGGACCACCAGTTCTTGAGATTTCCCTGCGGGTCGAACTGAGCGCCCTGGTCGTCGAAGCCGTGACTCATCTCGTGACCGATAACGCTGCCCATTCCGCCATAGTTCACGGCATCGTCAGCGGTTGGTGAGAAGAACGGCGGCTGCAGGATTCCCGCCGGGAACACGATCTCGTTCATTGCGGGATTGTAGTAAGCGTTCACCGTTGCCGGCGTCATTCCCCACTGTGTGCGATCGACAGGCTTTCCGATCTCGTCGAGGTCGCGCTTGTTCTCGTACGCGTTCACCGCATACACGTTCTCGACGAATGGTCCCTTCTTGATGTCGAGCGACGAGTAGTCCCGCCACTTGTCGGGATAGCCGATCTTTTCGGTGAATGCGGCAAGTTTGGCAGCGGCGGCTTTCTTCGTGACATCGCTCATCCAGCCAAGGTTGCCGATTCTCTCACGCAGGACGGCTTCCATGTTGTGAATCATTTCCAGCGCGCGGGACTTGGCGTTTGGCGGGAAATTCTGTTCGACGTACGCCTGACCGAGAGCATCGCGCAGCCCGAAGTCAGCAGCCCGGGTGCAGCGCTTGTAACGAGGCTGCATTTCTTTCGCCCCTGAAAGCGTCTTGGCGAAAGCGAAGTCTTCGTTTACGAATGCGGTGCTCAGAAGCGGCGCAGCATCGTTGATGAGCTTCCATCTCAGATAAGCCTTCCAGTCCGAGAGCGGAGCATTCGCGACGAGGCTGTCGACTGTCGCGAAGAATTTTGGATTCTGGACGTCGACCGCAGGAATGTCTTTCTTGCCAAGGTGCTCGAAGTACTCGCTCCACTTCCAGTGCGGAGTCATGGAATCGAGCTGTGCGGCTGTGCGGTAGTTGTAGTTGAGCTCCGGGTTCCGCATCTCGACGCGTGTGCGCGCCGAGGCCGCGAGCGCTGTTTCGAATGCCATCACACGCTGAGCATCCTGAGCTGCCTGTGCAGCTGGAGTTCCGCCGAGCTCGAGAATTCGCTGAACGTGTGCGAGGTAGTTCTTGCGGATTTCCTGTGATGCCGCGTCGGTCTTGAAGTAGTAATCACGATCAGGAAGACCGAGTCCGCCTTGTCGCGCGCCCCCGATTACTGACGTGCTGTTCTTGATATCCTGCGTTGCACCGAATCCGAAGAGAACCGGAACACCTTTGGTCTGAAGCTCGGCTACCTCTTCGACGATGTCATTCTTGTCATCGATCTTCGCGATGTCCTCGAGATCTTCCTTGAGAGGCGAGGCTCCCGCTCGATCCGCGCCCGCTGAATCCATGCAGTTCGAGTAATAGGTCCCGAGCAATTTCGTGTTGCGCGGCGCGCTTGCAGGCGCTGTTGTGCTTGCCTGAAGGATTTTGGTGAGATTCGCCTGATTGCCTTCGCCGAGCTCCTCGAAGCTTCCCCAGCGGGAATAGGCAGCGGGAAGCGGGTTGCTCTTCAGCCACCCTCCATTGGCGAACTGATAGAAGTCGACGCACGCATTGGCGGTGCGGTCGATGTTCGCGGGGTCGATTGGCTTGGTCTGGTGGTATGCACTCTGGGCACTCGCCGGGACGGCACTAGCGAGCATGAGCAAAAGTGCGGCGGACGTCGTTGTGTTACGTCGCATGCCGATGAGCTCCTTAGTGATGGTTTGTAGAAGTGACAACGGTTGTACACCTCGTTCGAGCGAGGTTCACGCCTTGCGGCGTTTTTTTCTCCGCTTCTTCGGCGGCGCCATGATGCTCCCCCTGCACTTTGGCGAGCCGCAGCGGCACACATAAAACTTCTCGAGCGCTTTGACATCACCCGTTCGCTCGTACTTGTAATCGTAGGCAAGCTCTACGCCGGGCTGGATGTTTTTCAGCGCGTATATCCAGATCCGGTCGTCGTCGATGATCGCCTCGCAGTTTGGATCGCAGGAATGATTGATCAGCCGGGCGATGTTGCTGCGCACGTTGCCGTCGATGCAGTAGTCATCATCGAGTGTGAAGAGGAAAGTGTGATGGCGAGCCATCTTGTCCTCGTCGTAGCGCTTATCCGCCTCGTCGTTGTCGACTTTTTCGCCGGTGTACTCGACGATCTTCTGGCCTGCCCTGATTCGCTTCGTAGCGAATGCGCCGCGGCCCTGGATGGGTGACCGCCTGATCTCGAACAGCGGGTGGTCGAGAGACCCCCCGCGGGTGCCGTTCCGTTTCATTACATCCCTTGTTGTGGTTTACTGCTCCCGATCAGCCTGAGGAAGAATCGTTCCTCTGCACTCTCCGAAGCCGATGCGCGGGTGTCCTGGCTTTTCGCAGTATCCACGCATGATTACCTCATCGCCGTCGTGAAGGAAGCGGCGTTCTTCTCCGGTTGGAAGCCGCACAGGATTCTGTCCCCTCCATGTAAGCTCGAGCATGCATCCGCGCGAATCTTCCGACGGGCCCGATACAGTTCCGCTCGCAATGAGATCGCCTGTCCTCAGGTTGCATCCGTTGCTCGCGTGGTGAGTGAGCATCTGGGCAACCGTCCAGTACATCTCAGAAAATGGCGCGCGGCTGAGCAGGAGAGGTGCGGTCCCTTCGGATCGCATTTTTTCTGACGACAGCAGCACTTCCATCGTGATTGCAAAACCCCCAGCGGCCTGATCATCATCGGAGAAGAGATACGGCATTGGTTCCGGATCGCCGGCCCCCCTGGGGAATGCAGGAATGCGATACGGCTCGAGCGCTGATGCAGTGACAACCCATGGAGAGACTGTCGTCGCAAAGTTTTTCGCGAGAAAAGGCCCGAGCGGCTGGTATTCCCACGATTGTATGTCCCGCGCAGACCAGTCATTCACAAGACAGAATCCGAAGATGTGCGAAGCCGCATCTGCGATTGCGACAGGCTCGCCCGGCAGATTTCCGCGACCGACGAAAAATCCCAGCTCGGATTCGTAATCGAGCATTTTTGTCGGACCGAACACCGGATGTTCTGCATCTGCTGGCTTTGTCTGTCCCGATGGGCGAGTGACGTCATTGCCGCTGACGAAGATCGATGACGCGCGGCCATGATACCCAATCGGCACGTACTTGTAGTTCGGCAGCAGCGGATTGTCAGGGCGGAACATGCTGCCGACGTTGGTCGCGTGATGAATCGACGCGTAAAAATCGGTGTAGTCGCCAATCTCCACGGGCGCGAGCATCGTCGCGTCACTCATCGGCAAGAGAATTTCTTCCCGTGGCTCCGCCTGTTCCGATAAAAGCGCGCTGACCTCGGCCCGCAAGGAATCGATCTCTTCCCGATCGAGCGTCATGAGGTTGTTGAGCCACGATCCCAGACACGCCTGGGATGCAGCCGATTCCCTGACGAGCCCAAGCTCGAAACACGCGGCCAAGTCGAGTATCTGATCGCCGATTGCAATTCCAATCGACGGATTCTCTATTCCCGTCGGAGTGTAGACCCCGAATGGAAGATTCTGGATCGGAAAATCCGAGTCGGGCTCGTTTGCCGATTCCACCCAGCTCTGGAGCTCGGGATCGTGAGTTTCGTCCATTTGCGTCAAAGAAGGTTCAAGGCGCGTGCTTCGCCGACTGGCTCGGTGAATGAGCACGACCCGAATGACATGGCAGAAGTCTGACGCACCACTGACAGCTGTTCGTGAACCACAACGTGATCACGCCACCACACGCCGCGGTCGTCGACTCTGAACGCCTCTGCATTCGTCTCCTCGAGAACTCCGAGCACAGCGCTTTCGGAAGTGCCCGATGCCGCGAACGCCGCGCCGAAAAACACGTTCAGATATCCGAACATCACCGCAGTGGCGCTGCCTTGATCGTACGTAAGCGGATACCTTCCGCGAATAGCGTGATGCAAGCCTGCTGTTGCCTTGAATGGAACTCCTTCCTCAACTGAGACTTCAAGAAAACGCAGCACCTGTTCAGCTGACGGAATTGCACTCTCGACAACACCGCCGGTACGGAGCTTCGCCGAGGCGCTGGTCTGCGCGATCTCCCTCAGCAATGAAATCGGGTCGGAGTGAGGCGAGACCTCGAGAAAGAGCGAGATGTCTTCGCCGAACGCGGACGCCGCCTGCGTGATGTCGTCGTATGAAGCAACCGGCATTTCAACGGAATCACATTGAACGGCGGAGTGAGTCGAATTGAAT
>DASROK010000243.1:0-2019 GCA_035646915.1 Gemmatimonadaceae bacterium | reverse complement strand
AAGAAATAGATCGTCTGCCGCGTTACGCGGCAGTTCCGCGGCCCCCGCTCTGGGCAGGGTTAATTTCCAACAGATGACCAGTCCCCCGCGTATTCCTGACGAGGAACGCGACCTTGTCGCTGCCGCAAAAGCGGGCGACCGGGAGGCTTTCTCGGGGCTGGTCCGGCTGCATCAACGACGGGCCTACCTGGTGGCCCGCGCCATCGTCACCGTGCACGAGGATGCCGAGGACGCCCTCCAGGAAGGGTTTGTCAGGGCGTATCAGGCGATGGACCGGTTCGATCCGAGCCAGACTTTCGGGGCATGGCTCAACCGGATTGTCGCCAACGCAGCGCTCGATCTCACCCGGCGGCGAAAGGTTCGCAACACGGAAGAGCTGTCCGACGCTCTCCGCTCGCCCTTTCGCGATCCGGCGGAGAACGCGGAGCTGCGCGAACGATTGTCCGATGCGCTGGCGAAACTGCCGGAACGTGCACGGTCGGTAATTGTACTGCATGATGTAGAGGGTTACACGCATGTCGAGATCGGCGAGATGCTCGGAATTCCAGGCGGGACAGCAAGGTCCGACCTGCACCACGCGAGGCAAAAGCTTCGCGAGCTACTGAAGGACCTGAGAGGTTGAAATGAGTGACGAATTGAAATTTCCGAACCCGGGTGAGAAGCGAGTAAGTCGCGAAGCGGGCTCGATCGATGAGCGATCGGCGCGCGCAATTCACGACATGTACATGCCTCCCGTGAAAGCAGAGGATGCTTATTGGACCGACCTGGAATCGCGCATCATGGCGAGCATCCAGCGAGCCGGACACGCGCGCCAGGAGGTGAGCTCTCTGGCGGTTCTGAACGGCTGGGCGCAGATGGGCCTGGTTGCTGCAACAGCACTTCTCGTGGCAGGCGGCGTGATCAGCACACGGCTAGGTGAGCCGGACGAGCCGGCCACTTACGAGTCGGTGGTGAGCTCGGCTCCTGATGTCATTACCACTCGGACCGCGCTGATGACCGCGTCGGACAAGCTCGAGCAGCGTGACGCTGCGCTTCAATACGTTCTCTCATACTGACGTTGAAATCGATGCAACAATCAAAGTCGCTCGCGTTGCTCTTCCTGCTCGGCGCCTTCGTTGCCGGCGCCGCAGTTGGTGTTGCCGGCGACCGTGTGCTCGAGCACAATCGTCCGCGTCCGACGGGCAGACGCGCGGGTCTCGACAGAATGGCCCGTGAGCTGAATCTGACTCCTACTCAAAAAGCGTCATTCGATTCCATTCTCGAGAAACGGCAGACACAGCTCCGCCAACTCTATGCGCCCGTCAGACCGCAGATCGATTCGCTGGACGTGCTCGGCAAAATCATACGGGACAGCACGCACGCACAGCTGCGCCGGGTGTTGACGCCGGAGCAGCAAGTGAAATTCGATCGCATGCACGCGGAAGCACAGAAGCGCGGCGCAGATGCGCGGCGGCGATTTGATAGGGGCCCTGGGCCGGACAGCGAATCACGAAGACGTTAACCACATTCAAATGAAAGCAGTGACTGCAGCACTTATTTTTTTTCCGCTGATGTCAGGGGCGCAGGTTGCACCGACGCGTGCCCCGATGCTCGATACGACAGCGACTCCGATAACTCTCACCGAGGCAATTCGTCTCGCGCAGCAGAATTCGCCTCAAACGGTCGTTGCGCGCGGAACGATTCAAACGTCGGAGCTGAGCGTTAAGCAGGCATACACTGCGTTTCTGCCTAGCCTCAATGTCTCGGCAGGTACGTCACACCAGAGCGGCGACCGATTCGACACTCAGGGAAATCTCGTCCCGTTCACAGGAAATCCGACGAACTATTCGACAGGCCTGAGTGGAAACCTTCAGCTGTTCGATGGAGGTCGCCGGTTTTTCGACATCAGAAAAACAAAGGCCGACGTAAAAGCTGCTGAAGCGACAGAAGTCACGCAGAAGTATCAGGTCGCGCTTCAGGTAAAGCAGCAGTACTACAACGTTCTCGCGGCGCGTGAATCACAGAGCGCGGCGCTTGCGC
>DASROK010000242.1:0-2121 GCA_035646915.1 Gemmatimonadaceae bacterium | reverse complement strand
TGCCGACTCATTTCTCGAGGTGGCGAAGAAATACGCTCAGGTACCTGTAAAGCAGGCAATCATCTCCGCCTCGGCAATGAGTCTTCTTTATCCTCAGGACGGAATCGAGGGATACACCAGGGATCAGTTCATCAGCGACCTGCTCAACGAACACGAAGCGGACATCCGGCGCAGCCTCGAGAGAGGAGCCGACAGTGTGCAGATCGATTTCACTGAGGCGAGACTTTCTCTGAAGCTGGATCCATCGAAGGCACTGCTGCAAAGCTTTGTCGCGCTGAACAATCAGGTGCTCGACCGGTTCTCGGGGGATGAGCGAAAGAAAATAGGTGTACATACGTGCCCCGGCGGAGACCAGGATTCGACGCACAGCGCAGATATCAGCTATGCGGAGCTCCTTCCGGATCTGTTCAAGCTCAACGCCGGCCGTTTCTACATCGCGCTGTCGAGCGAAAAGGATCGTCCCTCGGTTCTACAGATCATCAAGGAAAACGCCACTCGGGGTCAAAGGATCTTTGTCGGGGTGATCGATCCCATCGACCCGAATGTGGAATCACCAGAACAGGTGCGAGACCGTGTGCTCGAGGCCGCTGAATACCTTCCGCTCTCTCAGCTTGGAACAACTGACGATTGCGGCTTTTCGCCCTTTGGGGACGATACCTCGACATCGCGCGATACGGCGTTCGCGAAGATCAGGTCGCGCATCGATGGCACGGCACTCGCCGCTGAAATTCTCAAAGTATGAGGGACGCGATGAGCAGAACTCTCATCACCGCTCTTGGGATTGTTGTGAGCGTGATCGCCTGCACGAAGCCCAATCAAACCGTGAATACATCCGTGACACCGAACGTTCTTTCTCCCAGCGAAGCGGGACAGGGATGGCGACTTCTTTTCGACGGAAAGACCACCGCAGGCTGGCGCAACTTTCGCGAGCCCGCCATCTCGAACGGCTGGAAAGTCATCGACGGCTCGCTTGTCCGCGCAGACAGTGGCGCAGGCGACATAATCACTGTCGACAAGTTCAGGAACTTCGATCTCACACTCGACTGGAAAGTCGCTCCGAAAGGCAACAGCGGCATCTTTTATCGCGCCACCGAAGAGGCCGATACTATATGGAAGGCCGCGCCGGAGATGCAGGTTCTGGACGATGCCGGTCATGAAAACGGCAAGCTGCAGATCACGTCGGCAGGTGCCAACTACGATCTGTACGAGGCGCCGCGAGGGGTGGTTCATCCCGCGGGCGAATGGAATCATGCCCGGATTCTAGTCAACGGGAATCACGTCGAGCACTGGCTCAACGGCGTCAAGCTTTTCGAGTACGAGCTCGGCAGCGCCGACTGGAAAGCGCGCGTTGCGAAAGCAAAGTTCCACGAATATCCGATATTTGGAACTGCACCTGAAGGACACATCGGACTCCAGGATCACGGTGATCACGTGGAGTACCGCAACATCAAAATCCGAGCGCTCCCATGACTACGATCGACAGGCGTACATTCGTCAAAGTGCTGGGTGCAGGCACAGCAGGCGTAGCTCTTGGCTGCTCGCCTAAAACAGTGAGTGGGGCAGGGGGGTCGAGAAAAATCGATCGCATTGGAATTCAGCTTTACACCGTGCGAAACGACATGGAGAAGGATTTCGAGGGCACTCTCTCGAAGATCGCAGGCATCGGATACAAGGAAGTGGAGTTCGCCGGATACTTTGGTCATTCGCCGAGTGACGTTCGCGCCCTGCTCGATCGCCTTCAGATTACTGCTCCGTCTGCGCACGGCCCGCTTACGATGCTGACCGACAACTGGCAGAAGACAATCGACGACGCGAAGGTGATGGGGCACGAGTACCTGATTGTCGCATATCTGAACGATGACCAGCGCAAATCACTCGACGACTATCGCCGGCATGCAGATCTCTTCAACTCCGCCGGCGAGATTGCGCGAAAATCGGGAGTGAAGCTTGGCTACCACAATCACGACTTCGAGTTCCAGCCGATGGACGGAAAGATTCCTTACGATCTTCTGCTGGAGCGCACTGATCCGAAGCTTGTAAAGCTCGAGATGGATCTGTTCTGGATTACAAACGCGGGGCAAAGTCCTCTGACGTATTTCTCCAGGTACCCAGGCCGCATCG
>DASROK010000241.1:0-2441 GCA_035646915.1 Gemmatimonadaceae bacterium | reverse complement strand
CGAGCTGCTCGTTGTACTGAGTGTAGCTGATGGTCGGCGCGGCGTCTCTCGAGCCCGACGTATATGTGAAGAGCGTGCCGGCGAGAAGCGTTATCAAGACCCAAAAAGACAAAGTCTTCGAGAACTTTCCCCAGTTGCGCGGCGTTTTCGGTTTCTGATTCATCGGTAATGGCATTTACTGCAAGCTCGCTATGTACGGCAAATGGCGGAAGTTTTCCGCGTGGTCCAGCCCATAACCCACGAGAAATTCGTGGGGCGCATCGAATCCGACAAACTTCGTCTCGAACTCCAGCTCGGTCGCAATGTGCTTGTGCAGCAAAGCGCAAATTTCGAGCGAGCGGGGCGCCCTCTTACCAAGAAGCGCCATGAGACGGTTGAGGGTTCTTCCCGAATCGACAATGTCCTCCACCAGAAGTATGTGCTTCCCTTCCAGCCGGGTCTCGGGATCGTACAGCAGACGAACTGTTCCGCTCGATTCCATGGCGTCACCGTAACTCGATGCAACGAGGAAATCGACCTGCAGCGGACGCCTGATGTGACGCACGAGGTCGCTCAGGAAAATGAAGCTTCCCTTCAGCAATCCAAGGACGAGCAAATCGCCGTCACGATATGCTTCGGTGATCTCCTCGCCCAGCTCTGCAACACGCCGGGCGATAGTCTCTTCATCGTACGCAATGCGCTTTAGCGCACGACCGGAGAGTCTCGGGTCTGCCGCCGATGTCGTCACGCCAGTTCCACCCCGGAGTCACGAGACACGCGCGGCATCGCAAGACGTGAATTCCGCAGCATCTCGACTCGGCTCGCGTCCCATTTTCCAAGCAGCAGGTGATCACGAAACATCCGGACTTCAATGCCTCCAGAGAGTTGAATCGCACCTCCAGTGTGACCCTTCATTGTAAACTCCGCCAGACGCTGAGTTCCTCTTCTGTCCATGATCACTCCGGCCCTGGCGGCTATAGCGGGCCAGAGCGTTCTGAGGGATTCAGCATCATACCCGGCCAGGTCGGACCGTGCAACGCGAATTGAACCATCCGCCGTCACCGAAACATCGATTTGCGACACGGTCTCTTCCATTTCTTCGCGCCAGCGCGCGGCGAGACGCGCAATCGTCAGGAGGCTCGAAGGAAAACCAGGCCGAAGCTTTGTCATTGCCGGCAGGAGATCGTGACGAACCCTGTTCCTCAGATACGCTCGTGACGCATTCGATGGATCTTCGATGTGCGGAATGCGATTGCAATGAGCGTAGATCTCGAGATCAGTCCGCGTCAGGTCGAGGAATGGCCGCACGATTTCCGATTCCGCATAGAGCCCTGCCAAACCGCGAGGCCCGGCCTCGCGAAGAATTCGCATGAATACGGTCTCGATCTGGTCATCGCGTGTGTGCGCCGTGAAAACAGGCGCGTGAAAACCAACGGCCGCTGAACGGAGAAACTTCCACCGTTCTTCGCGCCATTCGCTTTCCCGCTTTCCGAGTTTTGTCGCAGTTCCAACGACGCACTTGAGGCCGGCCTTTTCCGCTCTCCTCTCCACGAGCCTTGCAGCGCGTGAAGCATGATCGCCTGTGCGATGATCGAACGTCGCGATGAGCACCGAGGATCTCGGGATGGAAAGCGAGCGGCTGATGGCATCGAGCAACACCATCGAATCGAGCCCGCCGGAAACAGCGAGGACTACTCGGTCGCGTCCATCGAGAGCCGACGCGGCTGCACGAAGGACTCGTGCTTCTTCATCGGAACGGGTTCTCATGGTAGTTTAAATGTAAACCACCGCCGCACTGGAGTAATGCATGGAAACGCACGGCCCGCTGGGCACACTCTGGGTCTCCCTCGGCCTCATCGGCTTTTATCTGGCTCTGATCTGGCTCAACAGCCTCCTCGGCATGTTTTTGACGCCGCTGTTTCTCATTCCTCAGACGTGGCTGATGGATTATCTCAAGCGAAGAAAGGAAGCCAAAAAGGGAACGAATGCTGAATACTGAATGCTGACAGTCAGCATTCAGCATTCTTACCAATGGTAAAGAGCGGAGTAAAAGGCTTGGTTACGAACGATTGATCGCACGTAATCCCTCGTCTCTACAAAGGGTATTCGCTCCGTGAAAATTTCCGGATCGGATGCCCCTTTCTTTTGTATCCACCGCGCAACCCGCGATTCACCGGCATTGTAGGCCGCGAGAACCCGCTCGATGTTCGACGTGCGCCGAAAAAGAGTCGACAAGTGATTCGTCCCGAGCCGGATGTTGATCGCAGGATCGTACAGCGATTCGTCGGTGTAACCTGAAATTCTTTTCGAGCGTGCGATCGTTCTTCCAACCGGCGGCATCAGCTGCATCAGGCCTCGCGCGCCAACCGGCGAAGTGGCTCGCGGATTGAAGTTCGATTCCTGCCTGATGAGCGATGCAACCAGGATCGGATCGAGTCCGTTTTCTTTCGAGCTCTCGATCA